>JAUPKO010000665.1 GCA_030837395.1 Actinomycetota bacterium
ACCGTGGGCGGGCAACGGCACCTCGCCGGCGGTGAACGCCTGCGGGGCGCTGAACCCGGTGTCGACGGCTGGGGGGCTGTGGTGGACTGCGGGAGCGTGCTCGGGGGCGGGCGGTAAATAGGGGGCACCGGTGAACCCGGAATAGAAATGGGTCAACTCCCCCGCCCGGTCGCCGGCGGAGGCGCGCAGGACGCCGTGGCCGGGGGTGCCGGGGAGTCGGTAGGCGGCGTCGGAGCCGTCGAGCAGGGCGCGGGATTCCTGGGCGGTCTGGGTTTTCAGGCCGATCTTGTAGCCGATGTTGGATTCCAGGCCGCTGGTGCGCCCGGAGATGTCGAGGTTCTGGGAGGCGAAGAGCAGGTAGATGCCCAGTGAGCGCCCGACTCGGCCGATCCGACGGAACAAGTCGCCGTACTCCGGGTATTGGGCGAGCAGTTCGGCGAATTCGTCGATGACCACGAACAGGCTGGGCAGCGGGGGCAGGTCCACGCCGCGTTCGCGCAGCAGCTCGTAGTCCTTGATGTCTTTGACGTCGTAGCGGTTGGACAGTTCGTCGGCGTCGCGCAGGATCTGGAAGCGGCGGGCGATCTCGCCGTCGATCATTTCCCGCATGCGGGAGACCAGGTGTGCTTCCTGCTCCATGTTGGTGATGACCGCCGATACGTGCGGCAGGTCGGACATGCCCAAAAAGGTTGGGCCGCCTTTGAAGTCGACCAGCAGCCAGTTCAGCAGCGACGGGCTGTGGGTGACGCAGCCGTTGAGCACCATGTTGCGCAGGAACTCCGACTTGCCGGCGCCGGTGGCGCCCAGTAGCTGACCGTGCGGGCCGGTGCCGCCGTCGGCGGCCTGCTTGATGTCCAGTTCGAGGCGGTCCCCGTTTTGCAGGAAACCGATCGGGATGCGCAACCGCCGCTTGTCGCTGTAGCGGGTGATCACGCTCCAGGTTTCCAGCGGGTCCATCGCGCCGGCGTCGCGGATGCGCATCAGGGTGTTCCAGTCGCGGCCCCGCTCGGCCTGGCGGGCTTGGCGGCCCATGTTGGACAACGTCGCGACTTCGTAGCGGGCGAGCTGGCGGGCCATGATGGTGGCGTCCACCAGCGGCATCTGGTCGGCGACAGCGACTTTGGTGGGTTCGATGCCCGGCTTGTCGGCTTCGCTGCGCCACACCGTGCCGTCGTCGTCGCAGCGCAGCGTGATGCCCTCGCTGTCGGTCAGGGCGTTCTCCGGCGGGTTGACCAGAAGCCAGGTCACCCCGGCGCGCGGGGCGATGACCGAGTCGATGAGTTTGTCGGGGACCGCCGAGTCGACGACCACGAGGACGTGGCGGTAGTCGTCGGAGGTGAACTCCATGTGCGGGTCGAAGTTGAGGGTGAAGTCGATGATGCCCGGGGTGTCGTCGGTGCCGCCGACTGCGGCGGTCAGGGTCGACCAGTCGGCGTACATCATGCGGGCGCTGCCGAGTTTGTCCAGCAGATGCGGATGCTGGGTGTGCGGCAGCCATTTCATCCACGACCATGTCGGGTCGTCGGGGTTGTCGGTGAGCACCACCATTGCCAGGTTGTCGGGGCCGTGGGTGACCGCGGCGTGCATCAGCATCGCCCGCAGCATGCCCAGTGTCGCCTCGCGGTCCCCGGTCAGGCCGATGACGGGGAAGCGGCCGGCGGCCAGCGCCAGGGGCATGTTGGCGACGGTGGTGTGGTGTTTGAGGAACCGCACCGTCTGCACCCAGGACACCGGTTCGAGGAACTCCCCGGGCGGCGCCTCCGGCGGGACGATGCGGGCTGCCAGTTCGACTTCGCCGAGCCCGTAGCGCAGGGCGGTGAATCCGTCGTGGGTGGGGGTGACCTCCCACATGCGTTCGGTGCCAATCAAACTGGGCAGCATCTTGGGGTCGGGGTAGGCGTGGTGCAGGCCTTCGTGCATGGACAGTCCGCGGTCGAAGACCTTCTCGCGGGTCACCCCGAGTCCACGGGTCTGCGCCTTGCGGTCCGCCAGGATCTGTGCCCGCGAGGTGCCGCCGGAGCTGTGTCCCTGTCCGGCGTACATGTAGGCCATGCCGGCCATCATCATCAGCGGGAACATGAACATGGTGGGGTTGCTGGCCAGCCGGCCCGAGCGCCACATCAGCGCGACCATGCCGCCGAGCACCACGACCATCAGCAGCGGCACCCCCAGGGTGCGCACCTTCGACAGCGGTTCGCCTTCTTCGATCTCTTTCGGCGGGGGAACAGCGATTTCGTCGCGGATGATGCGGGGCGCCGGATCCGGGTTGGCCGGGCGCAGGAAACTAATCCGCACTACTTGACTTCCTTCTGGTCGATGCCGGCGACGACCGGGTTGGCCGGCACACCGTCATGGCGGATCAACGCGTCCTTTTGAGACAGCGGTGGCCCGGGGGCGAACAGCGAGATGACCACCCACGGGGCGGGCACCGGGTAGCGAAGGTTCAACGCCGCCAGCGTGGTTTGGCCCTGGGCGTCTTGGGTGGTGGTGTCCAGGCCGAAGCGAACACCGTTGTCGGCCACCCAGTAATAGGACTCCTTGAGTCGCGAGTCGCTTTCGGCGCCGGTGACCTGAACGAACCGTCCGGTGGTCGGCGGCATGTACACCTGGTCGGCGGTCAACCCGCCCGATGTCGGCGCCGACACCAGCGGCACCAGGGCGCGGGCCTGCTCGCCGGTCAGCGGCAGGGTGCGCCCGGCCAGCACCTCCGTGGTCGAGGTGGGGTCGTTGCCGCGGTGAGTCCATGACCAGCAGGTGACGGGCTGGTCATCGGCGGCGATCAACTCCACCTCTTCGGTGGGATAGAAACCGACCTGCAGCGCCGAGGATTTCGGCAGAGTCGCCACCTGGTCGGGCCCGACCTCCACCGGCTCGGTGGACACCTGCGGGTTGGCCGCCCGGATCATGGTGGCCGCCGTCAACGGAACCTGCTGCACCCCGTCGGGCAGCGCCACGTAATAGACGCTCTCCCCCGACAGCTCTTTGACCTTGACGATCGTGCCGACAGTCAGCGGCTTGTTGTCCGCATAACCCGGCCGGGTCCCGACATCGGCGATCCGGGGCGCCACCAGGGGCGGTTCGGAGGGGATGGCGTTGAACAAGCCCTGGGAGATCGGCAACACCAGATCAGAGGTGTTGAGCCCCAACGCATCCGCGACGATCGGATCCTTGAGCTCCACCGCGGCGCGCACCACCACCCCGTCGGGGCGCGGGTAGATCAGCCAGGTTTTGTTCTGGTAGCCGACCAGCCGGGCCTGCTTGCCCGACATGGTGATGGTGTCGGCGTCTTTGGTCAGCGGCCCGCCGATGGCGGTCGTGGTGACCGGTGAGCGGGCGGTGGTCGGCAGGCCGGACACCGGGTCCAACGGCACCGCCGACCCGGTCATGGTGGTGTCGCACACCGTCCACACCGATTCGGGGTTCTCCGCGTCGCGGATGTCCACCGGGGCTCCGATGATGCCCACCAGAGATCCGTGCGGCCACTTGTTGATCTCCGAGGAGCTGGCCTTGACCGGGTTCTCCGGCCGGCCGACGATCAGCCTGGCCGAGGTGAGGTTGGCGACCGGGTCCAATCGGTCACCGATGCGCACCCACAGCGCCCCGGACTCCTTGTCGACGACGATCTTGGCGTCCTTGACCAGGCCGCCGGGCGAGATGAGGCTGAAGATCACCGCCCCGACCCCGACGATCGCCGCGATCACCAGACCGAGCATCAGCGGGCCGGCCTGGGCGCGCTGCGGGTCGTCGATCATGCGGGTGTCGCGGCGAACCAGGGCGTGCTGCAGGCGCCGGTAGAGGAACCGCCACCCCGACACCTGATATTTGGCGGTGAGGCGGAAGCCGCGGCGGCGGCGGCGTTCGGGGCCTTCGAGTTCAGCCATCGAAGTGCACTCCTTGTACTGAGCAGGTCTCGCGGAAGGCGGCGTCGAGGTCGGCGGCCTCGATGGTCACCATGACTTCCTTGTTGGTCAGGTCGACGTTGTCGTTGACCAGACGGAAGTCGCGGATGTCGGCGGCCTTCTCGGTGACGATGAGGATGAAGCGGGCGTTGCCGGCTTTGTCGATAGCCGGCAGAACACGCGGGTTGCCCACGTAGTCGCGATCTTCCACGGTGGACTCCGACAGTGTGCGCAGATGCGACAGCAGAAGTTCCTGGGCGGCAACCGAATACAGCGATGACAGGTCGCCGGCCATCACGTCGGCGATCTTCACCAGATCCTCGGGGGTGTAGGAGTCGAAGTGGATGCGGGTGGTGAAGCGGGATGCCAAGCCTTCGTTCATTGCCAGGAAGCGGTTGATGTCGGCTTCGTAGCCGGCGATGACGGTCACCAGTTTCTTGGTCGGGTCTTCGGTGCGGCGTTCGTTCTCCAGCCGGGCCAACAGCGTGTTGACCGCCTCCTCGCCGTAGGCGTCCCCGTCGGCGTAGCCCTTGCCGTAGAGGCTGTAGGCCTCGTCGATGAACAGCAGGGCCCCTAGTGACTTGTCGATCACGGCGTTGGTCTTCTGCGCCGTCTTGCCCAGGTACTGGTCGACCAGTTGGGGGCGGGAGGCTTCGATCACCTCGGGGCGGGCGATGACCCCCAGCCCGAACAGCAGTTGGGCCAGCACCCGGGCCATCGTGGTCTTGCCGGTGCCCGGCGGGCCGGTGAAGATGTAGGCCGCCCCGGCCTCCTGGGTGGCGACGCCCATCTCCGCGCGGCGCTGATCCATGATCGCCTTGGACTCCAGCCGGCGGATCTGGTCTTTGACTCCTTGCATGCCGATCTGCTTGTCCAGCAGGGCCATCGCTTCGGCGCGCACGACCTCGCGGCGCTTTTCGCGGTCGGCGCTCTCCAGTTCGGTGGCCGACTGCCCGGAAGCGGGATCCCAGATGTCGGTGCGGGTGGCCAGCGAGGAGGCGGTCACCACTTCGATGACCGCGTCGGGGTCGTTGAGCGGGGTGGCGACATCAACGCCATCGCCCACCCAGGCGTGCAGTTCCTTGAAGGCCTTCATCGCTTCGTCGCGCTGTCCCATGGCGCGCAGTGCGTAGCCGCGGGCCAGCCGCAGCTTGGCGTGGACCTCCGGGGGCAGGGAGCTGGCGGTCAGGCCGCCTTCGGCGTAGCGCAGCGCTTCCTCGGGGCTTCCGGTGCCGATGAGGGCCCACACCTTGTTGATCAGCAGTCCGGCGTTGAGGTACTTGATGAACTCGGGGTTGTCTTGTGCGCGCCATTGCTGTTTGGCCTCGAAGTTGAGGACGTCGGGCCAGCGGAGCGCCATCCCGAGCAGGCCGAGGCGGATGTAGTCGAGCAGGTCTAGGTCCAGCGGGGAGGCGTTGGGTCGGCGGGCGGCCCTCTCGAGCACGTCGTTGGCTTCTGAGAGCCGCGCCGGGGTGGCTTCGGCCAGGGCGACGGCGTAGGCGATCGCCAGGTGCATCTCGGTGTGGGTGGGCATGCCCAGCGCGAAGGCGCCCAGGGTCATCGAGGTGTTGACCTTCAGGTCGGCCACGGTCATGCCCGCGCTTTTGAGGGCTGCACCGAGTTGGCCGCGGGAGGTGTAGGCGCCCTCCACCGTGGACGCGGAGCGGTCCCCGGCAGCCATCCGGCCCAACCAGGCGTCGCACATGGTGGGGTCGGCGGCGG
>JAUPKO010000666.1 GCA_030837395.1 Actinomycetota bacterium
GGCCGGGCCGGCCTCACCGCGTCTCGGATTGGTGCTGCGGTGGTGACCGGCCATGGGTCATGGCTCGGGGTCCGGCGTCAGCCTGTGCCGGGATCCGGTTACGGGCGGGGCGGGCCCAGCTGGCAGCGGCCCCGGCAGACCGGACAGATGATCCACGGGGTTCCGTCGCACCCGCACGGGCTCGGACGGACCCCGAGGTGATAGTCGGCGCACTGTGGGCAACTGCTGAACGGGGCGTCCAGGCTCGGCCCGAACACCCTGGTCAACGTGGCCGACTGGCCGGTGCTGGTGAGCAGTTCCCGCCCGGATCGCCACCTCCACCAGTGACCGTTGGCCGGGCAGACGATGGTCACGGTGTCGGCGTCACACCATTCCCACGGGTCGTCGGTGGCGTCGTTGTACACGCTCGGCGGGCTGTCACCGATGCCGATGACGGCGATCGGTCTCGCGTCAGGCCGTTCGACGTCGTCTCTGGCGGTGGCGGGAAGGATCCATACGCTGCTGTCCAGCCGGGTCCGGCCATGGACGATCAAGGCCTGCTCGGTGGCCTGGTGACCGGCGGACGTGCACCAGGCAGAGGCGAGCCTCAGCCAGTCCTTCTGCGAGGTGGCCGTTGCGGCGTGGCGGTGGCGGGCCCAGCCGTGAAGGTGGCCGGTCAGGTCGGCACGCACCCCCTCAGTGCGAGCGGCGATCCAGGCGACGGTGTCGATGACGACGCCCCCCGTGGGAGTGATCCGCGCGTAGTCACCCATCACCGTCACCCCCCGGCACATCGCTCGCGGTGTCATGGCGTGGGCCTGACGCGGGGGCCGGGCCGAAGACCCAGTCAGCGGGCAGGTCGGGGATCTCGGCCATGGCTCGGGCGAAGCCCCGGCGAACGGTCGCGGGATGGATCTGAGCCTCGACGATGTCAAGCACCAGGTGCCCGAGGCCGTACCCGGGATCGATGGCCAGAGCGTGCTCGGCGGCCATCTGCGCCAGCACCGTGATGCCGCGCTGGTAGGCCGTGGTCGCGATGAGTGCCGCCACCGGCGGGACGTGGGTGGGTGGTGCGTAGCGGATCAATGTCGTCCACAGCCACCAGGCCGCGTCGTCGTGCCAGACGCAGGCTGCGTCGCGGACGTTCACGATGGTGACCGCCTGCAGCAGCACGGCTGCCCGGTCCGCGGTCAACCGCACCGGGCCGTCAACGCACTCGGCATGGGCGTCGGCCACGGCCTGGTAGAGGGCGACCGGTGGTGGGGCGGGAGTGAGCGGGAGCAGCCGGGCGACGGCCGACACCTGCTCAGCGGGGCCGGGCCGGAGGCAGGCACCGAGGCCAGCCCGTGACGCAGCGGGAGCGTCGGCGGCGGCGACCAGCGGGGCCACCACTGCCGGGTCCGCGACGACGCGTTGGCCAGGAGGGCAACAGGTCGGACCGTTGGGGCAGCTCAACGACCACCAGCGGCCGTCCTCCACGCGCAGTACCTCAAACACGGGCAAGGGACTCGTCGCCACGAAGACCTGGAGCCGGTCCTCATCAGCCTCAGCGAGGTAGCCGATCAGAACCAGATGTTGTGCACACGCCTGGGTCAGAGGGCGAGCCAGCTCGATCCATAGCCCGGGTATGTCGTGCAGGTCCAGCCGCGCTGCTTCGACATACGTCGTGAGGCTGATCCGGCCCTCGCACATGGCAACCGCGATCAGGGTGCCGGGTCCCGGGTGGAACCCGAGCATATACGGGACGGCGGCCACAAGATCCCGCGAGCCGCGCAGGAGGACCCCATTCACTGACGGTATTCCCTGCCCCGATGAGGCATAGTTGGGATCATCCATGGGGAAAGACGCGTTCATCATCATGTTCTCCTTTGGAACAGATACGGATTGAGACAGTCCGGCGTCGCCCTCTCCGAAAGGGCGCACGACGCCGACGAATCGAGCGGGAAGGTTACTCGGCGAGTTCCTCGACCGACTCCACATCCACCCGGAAGGTGTCGCTGCCATCGACGACGTCATCGATTCCTCCCAGGTCCACCCGCAGGTAGTCACGCACGTCCTGACATACGAAGGGAATATCGCCATTGTCGACGTCGTAACTGCCGGACACGGTGTAGCGCACGCGGAGCCGTGGCTGGTACTCCGGCAGATCGAAGGCCTCCAAGAACTCGTTCAACCCGCTTCGGCAGAAGTAACCGGCCTCGTGCTTGCCGATGGCGTATTCACGAATATCGGCAAGGATCTGCTGGTTCGCGGCCTCCTCCTTCTCGGCATGCGAGGTAACGGTGCGGAGAAGCCGCGCCAGGCCGAGCAGGGCAGCCTGGAGCAGGGCGTTCCGGCGGGTGGGGTCGCTGATCGCCACTGCTTCGGTGTCCGAGTTCCACACGGTGATCTGGTCGTTCTGCCAGGCCACGACCTGTCGGTCGCTGATCCGCCGCAGGATCACGAGATCGGCCCCGTCGGCCACGGTCACGGCCAGGTGCTCGCCCCCTGCGTCGTCGGGGAAGAAGTCCTTCAACCGCCGCGGTGTGGCGGTGCCGGCGTGAGCCTGGTCGGGCA
>JAUPKO010000667.1 GCA_030837395.1 Actinomycetota bacterium
CGACGCTCTTCCGATCTACGTCGCCGACGCCCCCGCCCGAGTGGCGCGCTCGAGCCGGATCTGGGTCGAGGGGCTGCACGACGCCGAACTCGTGGAACAGGTGTGGGGCCATGACCTGCGGGTTGAAGGGGTGGTGGTCGAACCCCTGCATGGTGCCGACGACGTGGTCGACGCGCTCCGCGAGTTCGGACCGGGTCCGACGCGACGAGTGGGAGTCTTGCTCGATCACCTCGTGCCGGGCAGCAAGGAGTCCCGCCTGGCAGAGGCCGCCAGGGCGGCCTACGCCCCACACGTCGAAATCGTCGGCCACCCCTACGTCGATGTGTGGCAGGCGGTCAAGCCCAAGGCGGTAGGGATCGCGGCCTGGCCTCAGGTGCCCAAGGGAACCCCGTGGAAAGCCGGTGTGATCGAGGCTCTCGGATGGCAACTTGATGAGCGTCAGGCCTGGCGGCGAATCCTCGCCAGCGTCCACACCTACGCCGACCTCGAGCCCAGCCTCTTGGGCAGAGTCGAGCAGTTGATCGACTTCGTCACGGCGCCGAACTGACGCACCCCTACCCTGGAGCCATGGCCCGCTACTTCGACATCCACCCGAAGAACCCGCAGCCACGGCTGATCTCGCAGGTCGTCGCGATGCTGCGCAAAGACGCTCTGATCGCCTACCCGACCGACTCGTGCTACGCGTTGGGGGCGGCCTTGGGCAACCCGACGGCAGCAGATCGCATCCGCCGCCTGCGCTCCCTGGACGACTCCCACCACTTCACGCTCGTCTGTTCGGACCTGGTGCAGGTCGGGCAGTTCGTGCGGATGGACAACGCGATGTTCCGGGCCGTCAAGTCGGCCACTCCCGGGGCCTACACGTTCATCCTGCCGGCCACCAAGGAGGTGCCGCGGCGCACCGCGCACCCCAAGAAGAAGACCGTCGGTGTGCGAATCCCGGACCACCCGCTGGTGCAGGCACTGGTGCACGAACTCGGCGAACCGTTGATGTCCTCGACGCTGCTGCTGCCGGGTGAGGAGACCCCCCTGACCCAGGGCTGGCAGGTCAAAGAGGAACTCGACGCTCTGGTCGACGCGGTGGTGGACTCCGGTGACTGCGGGGTCGAGCCCACCACCGTGGTGGATTGGTCCGAAGGTGCGCCCGTCATCGTCCGGGTGGGCGCGGGCGACCCCTCCCGCTTCGAGTAGCCGGGGCCGGCGTCGAGTGGGCAGTTCCCGCCACATCAGCTGCCCGCGTGGGCATATCCCGCCATATGTGGCGGGAACCGCCCACCGACCGCTCTCCGATGGCGGGTTCCGCCCACTCGCCCAAGCTCGCCCGGCGGACATCTCGCCCGTCCGGGGCCGCGTCGGGACTTTGGTCCCTAGCAGGCGTTGCATACGTGGGCATACGCTGCTTTACATGCAGACTGCGACAGCCGCCGAGTCGCAACTGCTGACAGTGCGACAGGTTCAGCAGCTTCTGCACATCGACCGCTCGACCATCTACCGCATGGCCTCCGACGGCCGCCTGCCGTCGATCCGGGTGGGGAAGCAACTGCGGTTCCCCGCTAGCGACATCGCGGCCTTGGTCGGCGGAACTCAAGGGGCCACCGGCGCTGTCACCGCAACGCCGGGCGAGCACGACCGGTATCAGCCCGCAGCGGATCCGGTCGCGGCCACCGCAGCCATCACGGTCGCCGCCGACCTCCTCAACGTGATGATGGTTGTCACCGACATCTCCGGCCAGCCGATCAGTCCCATTGTGAATGCCTGCCCCGGCTTTCAGGCCCGCGCCGGCGAGCCGGCCACGTTGGCCGCCTGTTTGCAGGAGTGGCGCAGCTTGGCCCAGGACACCGATCTCGCCCCTCGGTTCCACCTCGGGCAGCTCGGTTTCGAATGCGCCCGCGCCTTCATCCGGCGAGGTCCGACGCTCGTGGGCATGGTGCTCGTCGGAGGAGTCGCCCCTGATGCCGGCGGTGCAGCCGGCGAGGACGACGGCTTGACCCACCTTGATGCCCCCGCACGTGCAAGAGTTCTTGCAGCACTGCCTGTGGTCGCCCGCGCCATCTCGGACGCGGACCCCGCTCCCCACACCTAAACCAGACCCCCACCAGCCCCGACCTCGGGGCCTGACTCGCAAGGAGAACCGTGAAGAGGTTGCTCGTATTGGGTGCCGGAACCGCCGGCACCATGGCCGTCAACAAATTGCGGCCGATGCTGCCCCGCGACGAATGGAACATCACCGTCGTCGACCCCGACGACACCCACTACTACCAGCCCGGCTACCTCTTCGTACCGTTCGGCATCTACCGCCCCGAGGAGATCGTCAAGCCCAAGAAGCGGTTCATCCCCGCAGGTGTGGAGTTGGTGCTGGCCGAGGTCGACAAGGTCGTCGCGGACGAGAACAAGGTGCTGCTCACTGACGGCACCGAACTGCCCTATGACTACCTGATCATCGCTTCGGGCACCACCCCCCGGCCTGACCAGACCCCGGGCATGGACGGGGAGGAGTTCCGCAAGTCCGTGCACGAGTTCTACACCTACGAAGGCGCCTGCGCGTTGGCCGAGAAGCTGCGCACCTGGGAGGGTGGCAAGCTCGTCGTGCAGATCTGCGAGATGCCGATCAAATGCCCGGTGGCACCGCTGGAGTTCACCTTCCTCGCCGACGCGTTCTTCACCGAGCAGGGCATGCGCGACCAGGTCGACATCACCTACGTCACCCCGCTGGAGGGCGCCTTCACCAAGCCGGTCGCGTCCAAGTACCTCGGTGACATGCTCGACATCCGCGACGTGCACCTGGAACCGGACTTCATGATCGAGAGCGTCGACGAGGAGGGCAAGAAGATCGTCTCGTTCGACGAGCGCGAGGTCCCCTTCGACCTGCTGGTCACCATCCCGGTCAACATGGGCGCGGACTTCATCGGCCGCTCGGGCTTGGGCGACGACCTCAACTACGTCCCGGTCGACAAGGAGACCCTGCTCAGTACCCAGTACGACAACATTTTCGCCATCGGCGACGCCTCCAATATCCCCGCCTCGAAGGCCGGCTCCGTCGCACACTTCTCGATGGACCTGTTCCCGGAGAACTTCATGCGGCACATCGCGGGCTTGAAGATGACCGAGCCGTTCGACGGCCACGCCAACTGCTTCATCGAGACCGGCCACGGCAAGGGCCTGCTGATCGACTTCAACTACGAGACCGAGCCGCTGCCAGGCAAGTACCCGCTGCCGGGTATCGGGCCGTTCTCGCTGCTCAAGGAGACCGAGATGAACCACTGGGGCAAGGTGATGTTCCGCTGGATGTACTGGAACATCCTGCTGCCCGGCAAGGAACTCCCGCTGCCCGCGCTGATGTCGATGGCCGGCAAAGAGACGGCGGACATGTCATGAGTGAGCTCGTCGAGATCGCCGAGGTCGTGGTCGAGGAGGGCGCGCCGCCGTCCCCGGCCGCAATGCAGGCCCAACTCGACCGGCTGTCGGCGCAGGTCGACTGGATGGTCGAGCAGATGCAGGCCCAGGCGGCCGCCCGCGAACAGTGGACCGACCTGGCCGGCACCATGGTGCCCGTCACCCGCGGCGCCATGGACGTGGCAACCCGCGAGTTGGAGGACCTCAGCGAGGACGTCACGATCGAGGACGCCGCCAGGTTTGCCCGCACGTTGGCGCGCTCGCTGCCGAAGTTGGAGATCCTCATCGCCCAACTCGACAGCGTGACCGAACTGGCGCACGAGGTCAATTCGCTCAGCGGCGCAGGCGTCGGCAAGCTCACGGAGGTGCTGCAGACGGCTGAGGACAAGGGCTACTTCATGTTCGCCCGCGAGGGTGCCGCCATCGCCGACAAGGTCGTCACCGAATTCGACGAGGACGATGTGCGTGCCCTGGGCGACAACGTGGTGACGATCCTCAACGCCGTCAAGGAGATGACCCAACCCGAGGTCATGGGCCTGGTGCAACGCACGGCGGTCACCATGCAGGCCACCGAGGACGAGCACGTGGCACCACCGTCGATCTTCGCCCTGCTCAAGTCCATGCGGGACCCGCAGACCCGACGGGGCCTGGCGCGCGTCATGGCCATGCTGCACACTGTCGGCGAGGATTCACCGCCGGTCGGCCCGATGTCGCGCTGACCACTCCACCCCAACCCCGGAAAGGAAACACCAACCATGCCAACCGCCACCATCGCCGGCCACGAGGTCGAGATCAACGAAGAG
>JAUPKO010000668.1 GCA_030837395.1 Actinomycetota bacterium
CAGGCCGAGGATTGGGCCGCTGCGTTCGCCGCGCTGGAGGCGGCCGGCGAGCCCGTCACCTTGGCCGGACGCTCGGTGCGGGTGGCCGACACCGATGCCAGAGGCATTGCCGCGACCCTGACTGCGGCGGGAGTAGTCGCGCAGGTCCGTTCGGTGACGGCCACGATCGAGGAGCGGATGACCGTCCTGGCGAGGGCGTCGAACCAGCGCTGACCGCCCGCGGCGATCCGCATGGATGCGCCTCGGTGGCCCGCGTGGCCGCCCGTACCATCCACGGGTGTGACAGGGTCAGGCCCATGGACCTGCGTACCCTCGGCGTCATCGCCACCTCCGCCAAAGAGAACGAACACCGGCTACCTCTGCACCCGGCGCACCTGCCGGAGATCGACCCCGACCTGCGTGCACGGATGTACCTCGAGCGCGGCTACGGCGACCGCTTCGGGGTGGCCGACGCCGACCTGGCGGGGCTGGTGGCGGGCCTGCTCGATCGAACGGAACTGATCGACCAGTGCGACATCGTGCTGCTGCCCAAGCCGATGCTCTCGGACGTCGCCGCCCTGCGCGATGGCCAGGTGTTGTGGGGTTGGCCGCACGCGGTGCAGGACCCCGACCTCACCCAGTTGAGCATCGACAAGCGGCTGACGCTCATCGCCTGGGAGGAGATGAACCGGTGGACCGACAGCGGGCAGTTCGTGGTGCACGTGTTCCACCTGAACAATGAGCTGGCCGGCTATGCCTCGGTGCTGCAGGCCATGAGCCTGCGGGGGTTGACAGGGCACTACGGCCGCCCGCTCACCGCCGTGGTCCTCGGTTTCGGCAATGCTGCGCGCGGGGCGATCACCGCGTTGGGTGCCCTCGGGGTGCAGGACATCACCGCGCTCACGCTGCGCGAGGTCACAGCGGTGGCCTCACCGATGCCCGCCGCGCCGCTCAAACACCTCTATCGGACCGAGGTCGACTCGCTGGGCACCACGGTGCAGACCGAGGCCAGCAGGGTGTCCGCAGCCGACTTCCTGGCCGACCACGACGTGATCGTCAACTGCGTGTTGCAGGACACCGACGCGCCGATGATGTTCATCACGGAGGCCGACCTGGCGAAGTTCGCCACCGGCACGCTATTCGTGGACGTGTCCTGCGACGCCGGGATGGGGTTCGAATTCGCCCGGCCCACGACCTTCGCCGAGCCCGCCTTCACCGTGGGGCATGGCATCACCTACTACGCGGTCGACCACAGCCCGTCCTACCTGTGGGACAGCGCCACCTGGGTGATCAGCCAGGCGGTCATTCCCTACCTGCGCACTGTGATGTCCGGACCGGCCGCGTGGGACGCCGATCGCACCATTCGGCAGGCCATCGAGATCCGCGACGGGGTGGTGCAGAACCCGCGGATTCTGTCGTTCCAGGACCGCTCGGCGGACTACCCTCACGTGGGGAGGTGAGGTGGACATGGGCGCACACACGATCGAAGGTGAACTGCTGCCAGTCGCAGCGACGCTGGATATTCCGATCGTCGAGGTGTCAGGGCTGACCATCGCAGTTCGGGAAGGGGTGGAGTACCTCGTGGCGGTCGGCGACGACGGCGCAGACTTCGCCTGGGCGCGGCTGACCGATGGCCGGCCCGGCCAGTGGCGGGTGGCAGACCTGGCCTCGCTGCTCGCCACCGCGCAAGCCCCGACCGATCAGTTGGAGGCAGTCTGCACCGATCCTGCCGGCCGGCTCATCGTGGCGCAGGAGGAGCCATCCCGACTGTTCGTCCTCGACACCGACGCCGACACGTTGGTCGCCACACTGACGCTCGATGCGACCACGGACGCCTTTCTGGCCCCCGTATGGGACGCCGCCGCCAATTCCCGGGCCGAGTCGGCGGTGCTACTGCCCGGCGGACGGGTGCTGGTGGTCAAGGAGAAGCGACCCATCTGCCTCGCGGTGTTCGGGCCCCGTGAAGACTTCGACCCACCGACGTTGGACCTCGTCGGGGCCGCCTCGATGACCGGCCCGTGGGGCGGCGTTGATGTCGGCACCACGACGCGCTTGGCAGCCCAAGCGTCGTGGCCCGCGGGCAAGCGGCTTGAACGCCTCGGTGACGTTAGCGATGCCACCCTCGGCCCGGACGGCGCGCTGTATCTGCTGTCGGATCAGGGCAGCGCCATCGCCCGGGTCGCAGAGTTGCGCGAACCCGGCAGCAAGGTGCGGTTGACGCACGTGTGGCCGATCGCCGGGCGTCCGGTCAAGTGCGAGGGGCTGGCCTTCGCTGCGGACGGAACCTGCTTCGTGGGCATCGACACCCGCAAGCCGACAGCAAACCTGCTGGTGATCCAGGCCCCCGCCTTCTCGCTATGAACCGTTGATCGCGCCGATCACCGCGACGATGATCGGCGCGACGACGAGGGCCGGCAACAGGTCGCCGACCCGCATGGTCTGCAGCCGGATCAAGCGCAACCCCACGCCCACCAGCAGCACGCCACCGGTGGCGGTGATCGCTGCAACCTGGGCGTCCGCCAGCACATCGCCGGCGGCCCAACCCAGCAGCGTCCACAGTCCCTGATACACCCCCACGGCCAACGCCGACGCCGCCACTCCCCAGCCGAGCGAGGCGGCGAAGGCGATCGCGATGAACCCGTCGAGAATCGACTTCAGCGCCAACTGGTCGATCCCCAGGCCAAGGCCGTCCGACAGTGCCCCCAAGATCGCCAGCGGGCCGATGCAGAACACCAGCGAGGCGCTGACGAATCCGTCGACGAAGCGCAGCGCGCGGTCATGCTCGTCGTCTTCGGGCACGGGGTCCGCGGCAGCGTTGCCGGGGTCGGGGTCGGGTGACTCGGGCACCTCGGCTACCGGCCGTTGCCGTCCTCGCCGCCGGGCACCGAGGCGTTGCAGGTGCTCGCCGAGTGACTCCAGGCGGTCCTCCAACCGCGCCAGTGAACCGACGATGCCGCCGATCAGCACGGCTCCGAGCACCACGAGCACCGCACCGGAACCCACCACCTCTCGCAGTGCTGGATCCAGGACTGCGGCAGCGGACAGCGCGGCGACCAACAGGGTGACCAGGCCCATCCCGTCGGTGACGACTTCCCGGGTGCGCATCGGCAGCCGGTGGCCCAACGCCACGCCGATGGCTGAGCCGAGCAGGATCGCCACCACGTTGATGATCGTGCCCAAACCGACCACGCTCGACGGCCTCCTCACCCGCGGGCGGGACGTGAACCGACCCGGCCTCGTCTTGCAACGTAACCCTGTCCGTGGCGCCCTCCGGAGGCGGGCTGGCGGTCTACGCTGGAGGCGTGACTGCTGATCCTGCCGATGACGGCGGCGGCGCCGACGTCGACGTGCTGATCGTGGGTGCCGGGCTGTCCGGGATCGGCATGGCCTGCCGCCTGCGCCGCGAACTACCCAGTACGACCTTCGCGATCGTCGAGGCCCGGTCCGCAATCGGCGGCACCTGGGACCTGTTCAGATATCCGGGCATCCGGTCGGACTCGGATATGTACACCCTCGGCTATGACTTCCGGCCCTGGCGCGGGGCCCGGTCGATCGCCGACGGGCCGTCGATCCTGGCCTACATCCAGGACACCGCCGCGGAGTACAGCGTCACCGATCACGTGCGCTTCGACACCCGGGCAGTCGCGGCGAGTTGGTCGTCGGCGCAGGCACGCTGGACCGTGACCACCGAATCGACTGCCACCGGACCGGCCACCATCACCGCCCGATTCCTGTACATGTCCACCGGCTACTACCGCTACGACGAGGGGTATTGCCCTGACTTCCCGGGCCGTGAGCGTTTCACCGGCACGGTGGTGCACCCGCAGCATTGGCCCGAGGACTTGGACTACAGCGATCGCGACGTGGTGGTGATTGGCAGCGGTGCAACTGCGGTCACGTTGGTGCCGGCGCTGGCCGAGCGCGCAGCCCATGTCACCATGCTGCAACGCACCCCCACCTACATCGCCGCCCTGCCCAGCCGGGACCGAGTGGCCGGGGTGCTGCGCCGCCGACTGTCCGAACGTCGGGCCTACGCAGCGATCAGACGCAAGAACATCACTTCGTCCGCCCTGAGCTATCAACTCAGCCGGCGCGCGCCCGCCCTGATGAAATCGCTGCTCCGGCGGGGGGTTCGGGCCCAGCTGCCCGAGGGCTACGACGTCGACACCCACTTCGCACCGCCCTACAACCCGTGGGACCAACGGCTATGCCTGGCGCCGGACGGCGACTTCTTCCAGGCGATCGCCCAAGGCCGGGCAGAAGTCGTCACGGATCGCATCGAGACGTTCACCGAGACGGGGATCAAGCTGACCTCAGGGCGGGAGTTGCGCGCGGACATCATCGTCACGGCGACCGGGTTGAACCTGCTCGTACTCGGGGGCATTCGGTTGTTGGTGGACGGTGCACCCGTGGCGGCATCGACCACGGTGGGCTACAAGGGCGCCATGTTCAGCGGCGTGCCGAACTTGGCCGTCGCCTTGGGCTACACGAATGCCTCGTGGACCCTCAAATGCGACCTCGTCGCCGAATACGTGTGCCGACTGCTGACCTACATGACCGACCACGGCTACCGGCAGGTCACGCCGCTGCGACCCCCGGCCGACCTGCCGACCCGGCCGTTCATCGACTTCGGCGCCGGCTACATCCAGCGGTCCGTGGCTGACCTTCCCCTGCAAGTGGACCAGGACCCGTGGCGGCTGCACCAGAACTACCTGCGCGATCGCACGCTGTTCCTCACCGCCCCGCTGCAGGACCGCGGCGTGCAGTTCAACTGACCCCGGGAACGGCGCGCCTAGGCCAGGACGACCAGCTGATTGCGGTCATCGAAGGGCAACTCCGATTCGGTGGTCACCGTGAGGTCGTGCGACACCGTGCCGACCCGGGCCCGGACCGGCGTCAGGAGTGCGCAGTCGGCGGCATCGCGTCCGGTGGCGATCCGCACCAGGCTCTGCCGAGGTGCCAACCGAGTGCCGTCGAAGACCCACCACCGACCATCGATCGCCACCTCGTACACCGCGTGGAAGTCCATCGGATCCAGGCCGGGGGCATACGCCGCGACGTACCGGGCGGGCAGGCCCAGGGCACGACAGACCGCGACCCCGAGGTGGGCGTAGTCCCGGCACACACCGGTCCGCGCCAGCAGTGGGTGCAGCGCGCCGTCGGTGGCGTCGGTGGCACCAGGCGAGTAGGTCAGCGTGTCGTGCAACCACTGTTCGACAGCAACCGCGGCGGCGTGCTCAGTCAGGGAGCCGAACTCCGCACTGGCCAGACCGGCCAACTGATCCGACGGGCAGTATCTGCTGGGACGCCGGTAAACCAGGGCCTCGAGCCGATCAACCCGGGCGGCCTCCTTGCGGGGGATGTCCACCTCGGCACGATAGGCGAGGGTCAACGTGCCCGCAGGGCTGTCGATCAGGTGGATCCGGCCGCCGTCACTGAGCAGTTCGGTCAGGTGCAGGCTCCCACCGGGTGTGTCCGCAGTGATCGTCTCCGACGCTCGCGGTGCGGTCGCGCCGATGCACAGGGCGATGTCACCGGCGGTGGTCACGTCGAAGGTGAGCGCAGCATCAATCCGTACGGTCAGGGTCATTGCTGGACCCTAACGGCATTCGTCGGCCACCTACGTGGTCAGCGCCTCGCCGTGCACCTAGCCGTCAGGGTTGGACCACACCCAGTCGGCGCAGGGGCGGCTCGGTGGCGGGTGGTTGGCGCCGGGGTGGCAGGGCTAACAGGACGTCACGCGTGGCCGTCGCCACCGCCTCGACTGCCGCCACGAACTCCGGCCGTGCCATCCCCGCCGTGGTGGTGACGCCGCTGACCTTGCGCACGTACTGAACCGCGGCAGCGGTGATCTCTTCCTCCGTGGCGGGCGGTTCCAGACCACGCAACGTGGTGATATTGCGACACATGACCGCCACCCTACGGTGCGCGCCTCCCTGCGAGTGTCGCCCCGATGTCGCCCCGACGGACCCGAGCCGGTTGGACGGGTGCCGAGCCCGCGGGCCATGATGAAGCGTCTGCGGCCGATTCGGCGACGGATGCGCTGACCTCGCCAG
>JAUPKO010000669.1 GCA_030837395.1 Actinomycetota bacterium
CGACAGCAGCGTGCGGACCTCCAACGCCGCCACCGCCTGGCGCAGCGCGACCAACTCGGTCTCAGCTTCGGTCAAGGCCTCGGCGTCACCCTCGGCCTCGGCGAGTTCGAACATGACCGGCAGGTCACCCATCCGCGTCGTGAGCGACTCGACCTTGCGCAACTCCGACTGCAGGCCGGACAACTTGGAGGTCACCAGTTGCGCCCTGCCCGGGTCGTCCCACAGGTTGGGTACCGAGGCCTCCGCCTCGAGTTCGGTGATGCGCTCGCGCATGGCCGGCAGGTCGAGGACCTTCTCGACCCCGGCCAAGGTCGCGGTGAGTTGGTCGATCTCCTCGGCTAGGTCAGGGTTCACCTCCCCAGGGTAACGCCCTACTCGCCGCTGCCCTGATACACGAGTGTGCGGATCACCCGCAATGCCACGGAGATCGTCGCCAACGACTGCGAGCCGCTGGCGATGATCTCGGCCAGGGTGGCGCGGGCACGCGCCTGGCCTTCGGCGTTGGCCCGCTCCCATGCCTCGATCCGCTCCGTCGCCGAGCCTCCCTCGGGCGTCGAACGCATCACCCGGGCAGTCAGCCCAGCAAGCGCGCCATAGAGGTCGCTGCGCAATGCCGATCTGGCCAGGGCATCCCAGCGATCCTCGCGGAGCAGCCTGGTGATCTCGTTGAGCAGGGCATCGACGCCGAAGCGTTCACTGATGGTGAAGTACAGCCGGGTGACGTCCTCGGGGTCCTCGTCATAGCGGCCCGCGATCTGCACGATGTCCAGCAGGCTGAACACGTCGAGCAGACCGGCCACGGCGCGCGCGAGGTCGGCCGGTGCGCCCTGTTCGACCAGTTCGGCGGTGCGGGCCTCCAGCCGTAACGCCTCGGACCCCACCAGGATGTCCGGGATGCGCGGGGCAAGATCGGCCACCGGGCCGGAGAACCGCTCGATCTCGCCGAGCACCTCCAGCCGACCACCTCGAGTGGTGAGGAACCACCTGGTCGAGCGATCCAGAAGTCGGCGCACCTCCAAGTGCAACGCCGCCTGCACCGCGGTGGGGGCGATGTTGTCCAGGGCCTCGATCTGCGTCCAGAACTCGGGCAGGCGAAACACCTCGCGGGACACCGAATAGGCGCGGGCGACTTCCGGCGCGGAGGCGCCGGTCTCCTCGAAAGCGCGGTAGGCGAAGGTGATACCACCGCGGTTGATCATCGAGTTGGCCACCACGGTCGAGATGATCTGCCGACGCAAGGGGTGGGCATCGATGGCGTCCGGGTAGCGCTGCACCATGGGGTCCGGGAAGTACCACTGCAACAACCGCGAGTAGAACGGATCGGTGTCCAGGTCGGACTCGTTGAGTTGCCGGGTGAGGTGGTTCTTGGCGTAGGCCAGCAGCGTGCAGAACTCCGGTGAAGTCATACCGCGGTGTTCGGCGTGCAACACCTCGAGTTGGGCCTCGCTGGGCAGGTATTCCAATTGCCGGTCCAGCAGGCCGCCGGACTCCAGATGTTTCATGAGTCGGGCATGCACGGGCAGCATGAGAGCGGACTGGACGCGGGCATTGCCCAGCAACACGTTCTGCTCGTAGTTGTCCGAGAGCACCAACCGCGACACGTCGTCGGTCATCGCCGCCAGCAACGTGTTGCGCTGTTTGAGCGTAAGGTCGCCGTCGTGCACCACGCGGTCGAGTGCGATCTTGATGTTGACCTCATGGTCCGAGCAGTCCACACCAGCCGAGTTGTCCACCGCGTCGGTGTTGATGCGTACCCCGGCGAGCGCCGCCTCGATCCGGCCGAGTTGGGTCAGTCCGAGGTTGCCGCCCTCGCCCACCACGCGGGCACGCACCTGGCCACCGTTGATGCGGATCGCGTCATTGGCCTTGTCGCCGACGTCCTGATCGGTCTCACCTGCGCCCTTGACGTAGGTGCCGATTCCGCCGTTCCACAACAGGTCGACCGGCGAGCAGAGGATAGCCCGCAGCAGATCCGGTGGTGGCAGGCGGTCGATGCCTGGGGCCAATCCGAGCACCTCGCGCACCCGCGGGTGTAGCGGAATCGACTTCTCGGTCCGCGCGAACACGCCCCCGCCTTCGCTGATGAGCGCGGGGTCGTAGTCTGCCCAGCTCGAGCGCGGAAGGTCGAACAGGCGCCGCCGCTCGGCGAAGGAGACGGTCGGGTCAGGGTCCGGATCGAGGAAGATGTGTCGGTGGTCGAAGGCGGCCACGAGATGGATCTGCTCGCTGAGCAGCATGCCGTTGCCAAACACATCGCCGCTCATATCGCCGATGCCGACGACGGTGAAGGGTTGGGTCTGCACATCGAGGTCCAACTCGCGGAAGTGCCGCTTGACCGATTCCCACGCGCCCTTGGCCGTGATGCCCATGGCCTTGTGGTCGTAGCCAGCCGACCCGCCGGAGGCGAAGGCGTCGCCGAGCCAGAACCCATAGCGCTGCGAAATTGAGTTGGCAAGATCCGAGAACGTCGCCGTGCCCTTGTCGGCCGCGACCACCAGGTAGGGGTCGTCGTCGTCCCAGCGGACCGTCTGCTCCGGCGGCACGACCTCGCCGTGGGCCCGGTTGTCGGTGATGTCGAGCAGACCGGAGATGAACTCCGTGTAGCACTCCTTGCCCTGGGCTGTGATCTCCTCCCGGGTGGCATCGACCAACGGTTGGCGCACCACGAAGCCGCCCTTGGAACCGACCGGAACGATCACGGCGTTCTTCACGTCCTGCGCCTTGACCAGACCGAGCACCTCGGTGCGGAAGTCCTCACGCCGGTCGGACCAGCGCAGCCCGCCCCGGGCGACCGGGCCGAAGCGCAGGTGCA
>JAUPKO010000670.1 GCA_030837395.1 Actinomycetota bacterium
ACTGAGCCGTGGGCTCATCTCGTACGCCCGACAGCCGACTGCGGCGGGGGCGTCCACACACATGGCCACGATGGACACTGTGGCGATGATCCTCATGCGTGGTCGAATTCGTTCGGCTGCCACAAGGCTGACTGCACCTGTAAGGTCTGCGTCAACCACCACACCCGCAAGCGGAGCGTTGTTGCGTCTCGCGCCCAGGAGCACAGCTCGTTTCACGCAGGATGGCACGGCTGAGTCAGGGGCATAGCTCGATTGCGTGAGGTACCGGGGCGCTGCCCCGGACCCCGGACCAGGGGGGCCGGAGCCCCCTCGTCGCAGGAACGACTTCACCCCCGGACACCCCGAGGCCGACCTGGGCTCGTCTGGATGTGGTTGCGCAGAGGGGAAGCAATCCCGAGTCGCCCGAGGCGGCTCGGGGTGTCCCCCGGGCCGGTGGTCAGCCGGCTCGGGACTGCCGCTCCCCTGCGAGGGCCGTTCCGTTCCGGCGATCTCCCAGGATATTGCGGAACGGAACGGGTATCACGGGTAGAGCCTGAAGAGGGTCAGGCCCTCTGGAGTGCGGGTGATGGTGGAGTTGCGTTCGAGATCGTCGATGGCTTGTCCGAGGCGCTTGTTGTTGACGCCGAGGCGCCTACGCAGTTCGGTGCGGCTCACTGGATCGCCGGACCTGGAAAGCTCGTCGATGATGCGGTCGTCGAGTTGGGACGTGGGGATATCGGCTCCGTCCGCGGAAGAGACGACGAGATGCGGGGGGTCGGATACGAGGGCAATGACCATGGGATCGGGCGGAGCCGCTGAGCGGTGCTCGACGGTGAGTAGGAGTCCGGAGCCCTTCTGGGTGATGAAGATGTTGCTGTCGCCGAAGGCCCAGATGTCGCTGGAGCCGCGCAGCGCTTGGCCGTGCCTGGAGACAGAGCCGTTCTTGCGGGCGTGGTGCACGAGGATGACCGCGCAGTCGTGCTTTCTCTGCAGAGAGCGCAGGGAGTCGAGGAGCGAGGCGATAGTCTGACTCGAGTTCTCGTCGCCGGAGTGAAGCCGCACGAGCGGGTCGAGAAGGACGAGCCTGGGACGAAGCGACTCGATGGTCGCATCGAGACTCTCGACATCGCTAGCGCGGTCGAGCTTGAGGGAGTGCGCGATGATGACGTGCAGGTCGAGGCACTCGATCTCGATCCCGTGGTGGAAGCAAAGCGCGACGAGCCTGTCCTTGACCGCGTGGGGCGCGTCCTCAGCGAGGAAGGCGAGCACGGGGCCGGAGACCGGGACGTGGAAGCGGCCGAGACATAGGGTGCCCGAGGCGACGCTGACAGCGATCTCCAGGCCGAGCCAGGTCTTGAAGGACTTCGGATGGCCGCCGATCACCCCGACACCGGCAGCGGCCCAGATGTCCTTGACGAGCCACCTGGGCTGCTCGGCTGCGTCAGCGAGTGCAGCAGCTCTCACGACCGGTAGTGAGGCTACGGCCACAGCTTCTGCCTCGCAATCGCCACGTGCTGGGAGCCCACGGCCTTGGCGTCGTCATCGGCAGCGATCTGCAGGCTCTTGAGAGCGAGGCGGTCGGTGGCCCTGAGGTTGCCGCCGCCGATCTCGAACATAGCGTCGTGGGCGCCGTCGTCGAATAGGTCGGCCCTGGCGCCGGCGACCGCGAGCCTGTGGGCGACGTATTTACGGATCTCGTCGCGGGTGAGGTTTCTGAGCGTGGCGTAGTGAGCGAGCCTCTTGCCGATGTCCTCGAGCATGTCCAGTAGTGTTGCGAGGGGCTTGTGTCCGACGAGGATGAAGCTCACGACGAGTCTCGAATCCATCTCGTAGTTGGTAAGGAATTTGAGCACGCCCAGCACCGCGGGGGTAAGCTCGTGGGCATCGTCCAAGATGATGACGGGCCTGACGCCGTTGGTGTCCACGGATTCGAGCAGTCGTTGCTCGATCCTGTGCATGATGGTACCGCACTGGCCTTGTGGCGAGCAGCCCGTTGCGAGCGCGATCTCGCGATACATGTCGCGCTTTCCCAGGTCCGAGGTCTTGACGTAGTGGACCTTGTACCTGGACTGGGGGAGCCTGCTTTCGAGGGTGCGCAGGAGCATGGTCTTGCCGGTGCCGGCGGGGGAGATGACGGCGGCGCTCATGCGCTCGGAGACGGTGCGCTCGAGGTCCGCGAGGGGCTCGTCGAAGACCGGGTGGCAGAAGCGTTTCCCGACCGGGATCTCGGGCGTGAATGGAGTCATCGAGAAGCCGAAGTGGCTGCGGATGTCGGTCATGTGCGTCACTCCTTGCACCCGCCATCCTGGTCGAGGACGGAGCCGAAGCTGCGCTCGAACGAGATGGCGGATGCGGTTGTGCGGACGCAGACGGTATCGGTCTGGTCCGCGGGTTTGGCCCTGGGGCTCGTAGCGTTGGCTTCGAGATCGACGGGGTGCAGCTCGACGAGCCTTCCCTCGTGCATGACGTGGATGGAGGAATCGAGCACGTTGCGCTCGACGTTGATACGCTCGCCGGCGAGGCCACGAGGTACTTCGTATTTCCGGCCGCCGTGCTTGATGACGTGGTCGTTGCTGACTCTGCGCGTCTGTGTGACGAAGAACTGGCCGGCGAGCCACCCGTGATCAGGCACGGGCCGAAGGTCGCGCCTCGAGCGCTCCCAGCGAGCACGTGGGGTATCGAGATCGATGCCCTCGTGCGGGGTGTTGTTGTAGATCTCTTGCAGGTCGTGGCGGAGCCTGAGCGTGAGCGAGCCGGGGTCCGGATCGACCGTGGGGTTACCGTCGAATCCGCGCAGTACGCGGGCCCTTGCCGACCTGTTGAAGACCTCTATTTTGCCGCGTCCCTCAGGATAATGTGGCTCGCCAATGACGTGTCTGACCCGCAGGTTTGCCATCACGCGGGCTGTGTCGCCCGCGATGTAGGCATCGCCCCCGTCCGAGTACAGGGCGTCCATGAAGCCGAAGAGCGCGAGGACGCGAAAGAGGAGCAAGAGGAAGGTCTCGGGGCGTTCTCCCTTTCCGCCATGGACAAGTACATCGAGGCCGAAGCGCGTGCTGTCGTCCAGGACGTAGCATGCGACCCTGCGGCGGCGCCGGGCGCCGGCACTGAAGTGGACGAAATCCGTGATGAGCATCTGCATACGCTCGGCGTACTGGAAGCGTCGCGAGTCGCGCTTTCGTACCTTTCGCTTGGTGGTGGGCAGGCCGAGCCTGCGCAGCGTGCGCCAGGCGGTGCATCGGCTGACCTTCTCATCCCTGCGCACGATGCCGAGCTCGCGAGCCCTCCTGACGATCTCGGGCACGGAGGCGTCGCGGTCGAGCTCCCGCTCGGCCTGCATGAAGCGCACGAGCTGCTCGTCGAGCGCAATCGAGGAGTCGATGTGCTGCCTGCCGGCCGGCTCGATGCCGGCGATGCCGGCCCTGCGGTAGGCCGCAACCCAGCGGTAGAGGGTGCGTGTGCTGATGCGTCGGAGCCTTCCGTCAATGTCGGTGTGGACGTCGCCCGCGAATGCATGGACTGCGTCCGCGAGGCTGCGCCCCATCGCTACGAGCGCCTCTACGGCACCTGCTACTCGGTATCGGAACAATGCCTCGCTGCTGATCCGAACCGGCTCTCGATCTGCCATGACGGTCCTCCTCGTACAGACACGAGGAGTAACTCGCCTTGCCCCGGACGGACACGTGGCCAAGTCGTTGACGCCGAGCAGGCTCGGAGATCAGGCCGGGGCGACCCCTCGTTCCGGCGCAGGGAACGTCCTGTACGTGGTCCCGTCCCAGAGCCAGGGCCGGGGCCACGCACCGCAGATCCATCCCGCTCCGAGAACCCGCCCGAGGACCTGGCCGTCCATCGGCACCGCATCGAGCACGCATTCGGCCGCCCGGGCACGAGACCGGAACCCGCGGGCAGCGTCGTAGTCGCGGGTGGCATTGGCCACGATGGCGAGCTCCACCTCAAGCCTCCCGGCGACCCGCTCCGTCTGCCGTTTGCTTGCCCTGAGCCCGAGCACCGTTGCAGCTCTGCCGATGTGCCTGCGCTGCGTCCACCATCCCGGTCCGCCATCCGGCTTCCTGCTCCACGCTGGCTTGCCGTGCGTTGCGTCCACGACGGCTTTGAAGGCCGTCGGCTCCCATGCGTTGTCGGCCTTGGAAACCGGGACGATGATCCTACGCCCGTAGGGCACGTGGCCGAGCGGGTAGAGCGTGAAGTGGACCCCGTGCGTCCTGCACACCGCGACAGCAATCGCGTGCTCCGGGCCGGTCTTGCGATGTCGCCAGTGATGAATGCCGACGTGGCATTCGGATCCATCGGATCCGCATGGGCAATGATCGGGCATCTCGGGTTTCAGCTTGCCTTTTTCGTCGGGCCAGTATCTCGTCGCAACGAACCACTGTCTTTTCCGGGGCTTGTTATGACATGATTGCGTCACCTGTGAGGGTGCGCGTCGCAGGCTTTGCGAGGGCGAGCGACGCGGAAATGGCCGGCGGTGCGCCCGCACCGCCGGCCAATTTGTATGCGCCACCTTGAGGTGGATCCCGGCGGGCTCTGCCTTATTCTCCCGGACCGCCGCAGGGCCAGACCTGCTTACCCGATGCTGGTCCCCGTGCCAAGGAACGTGAAACCGGAACCGTCAGATCGCGTCACTGGGCGCGAGACGTAACAACTGGGGGCCCGAGTGGTCGGTCATGTCCTGGATGTCTTCGAAGCTGAGCTGATCTGTTGGTGGGCCGGTCGAGTGGTCGGCGGGATCGTGGGGTGGTAGAACCTCGGGGATGTCGGAGGGAAGGCCCATGCGATCGAGGAGGGTACGAGCAAGCTCCTCGTCCGTGACCAGTTCCAGGGGGCGCATGCGGCCGTGACAGCGGCCGCATGCGAGTGCGTCTGATGCGAAGGTCCGCTTGAAGAGCGTGGCCCAGTCGAT
>JAUPKO010000073.1 GCA_030837395.1 Actinomycetota bacterium
CTACGCCGGTTGAGGTCCATAGCCGACTCGCGCTCGCTGTCATGGGTGGTCGCTACCCTTGCCAGTCATGGACCTCTTCGACGAAATCGCAGCTGAGCGGCTGATCGCGGCGGATCTTCTAGCCGACCTCACGGACGATCAGCTGGCCACGCAGAGCCTCTGCGAGGAATGGACTGTCAAGGAGGTTGGCGGGCACCTGTTGATGCCGCTGGTGACGCCGATGCCGAAGTTGGTGCTGGCGATGGCCCGCAATCGGATGAGTTTTGACCGCGCCAGCGTCAGCCTGAGCAAGGAGGTCGCGCAACGAAGTCAGGCCGACCTCGTGTCGGGGCTCCGCGCGCACGCGCAGTCCCACTTCACCCCGCCGGGGCTCGGCCCGGAAGCACCGCTGACCGATCTCCTCGTGCACGGCCAGGACATGCGCCGGCCTCTTGGACTGCAGCGCGAGATGGTGCCCGAGCGGCTGGTCGTGGTGTTGGACTTCCTCGTGGGTGGTAGTCGAGGGTTCGTCCCGGCTTCGCGTTCGGCGGGCCTGTCTCTGCGGGCCACCGACGTGCCGTGGGTCGTTGAGGAGGCAGGGCCGGAGGTCGCCGGGCCCGGAGAGGCGATCATGATGGCGCTCGCCGGACGCACGGTTGCCCTGGACGACTTGGCAGGTGCCGGGGTCGCGGTGTTGCGCGAGCGCCTCGCGGCCTGACGCGCGCGGGGGGTTACTTGTCCCGGCGCTGGCGGCGCGACTCGCGGCGGCGCAGCACCAGGGGCAGCCGTCGCTGCAACTCGTCGCCGAAGTACGTGGCCATGGCTGCTGCGGCGACGTCCGCCGGCGGCTCGGGGTAGGCCTGCGACCAGAAGTGCTCACACGTCGCGGCCCAGGCCTGGCCCAATGTGCGGGTGGTCCGGCTGGCACCCCAGCCCCATCCTGCGTTCGGCTTCTCACCTGTCGCGGTCGACTCCAACTCCAACCCGGGACCGCCGGCCGGCAGGGAGGTGGGCGCCATTGCCCGGTCCGTCGCGGCCCGGCGCTGTCGGCGGGAGGCGACCGCCCGTTTGGTCGCACCGGTGGCGGCGGACGCCGCGGCGCCGGCCAGCGCCACCGTGGGCATCAGCAGGGCCCCGACGTTCGATGCGTACACCAACCGGCGCAGCCGCGGGGTCGTGTCGGCGGTGTCGAGCACCTGGCGGGACACGTCCTCGGGAATCTCGTAGATGGTGGCGATCTCGGCGAACATCGTCACCCAGGTCTCGCCCAGCCGCCGCGGGACGAACGACTTCATCCGTACCCGCTCGGCCGCGGCAGTCAGCACCGACTCGGCGCGCTGGGCCTTGATCCGGCGGTTGACCCGCTGGGCGGCGGCCAGGGCATTGCGCACACCCTCGGGCGCCAGTGTGGACGTCCAGTCCAGCAATTCGTCCAAGCCGTGCACACCGACCCCGGCGAAGGCGTCGGCCAGGGCGTTCACGAAGAACACATCGCCGCGGATCGGCAGCTTGAGCTCCCGAATGGCTGTGGCCAACTCGGTGGCCTCGGGGTGGATCTTCCCGTCGGCCGTCAGTGGTGTCTGGGTCATCACGAGGATCACCGGAATGCCTATGCCAGCTACTTTGCGGATGAAGTCCGCCTCGGCTGGCTGGATCCGCCGGTCCCCGGCGCGCACGCAGTACCAGATGACGTGCAACTGGTCGGCTTCCGGTCCCAGCCGGTTGTCGTCGACGAACGTCGCGAGTTCACGCAGGATGTCGGCCATACCGCTGCCGAGCTCGAGTCCCTTGGTGTCGAAGATGCCCAGGCTGGCGGACTGGTAGCGGTAGAGCGTCGAGGCCTGTGTGACGGGCGCGCCGATGCCGGTGGCGGCCAGGTCGGCGCCGAAGACCGCGTTGAGCAGGGTGCTCTTGCCCGCGCCGGTGATGCCGAACAGGCCCAGATTGAACCGGCCGAGATCCCGGGCGGCAGCCGTATAGCCGGCATCGATGGCTGCCGGCCCAAGCAGTCGGCGGTCGGCGGCCGCTGGTGCGCCCGGCGACGAATCGTCGTCAGCCACCGCCACCGCCCTTGCGCTTGAGGGTCTCCAGCGAGTTCGAGAAGATCCCCTTGAACTCGTCCAGGAACACGCTGCGCACCTTGCCGTTGTCCAGCCGCTCGAGCGGTCCGAATTTGCCGTCCAACATCATCGAACAGACCCTGGCCCAGGACTCGCCCATGGCCAGCGTGAACGACGAGGCGACCGAGGCCGCGACCGCCGAACCCACCACCGAGCCGGCCCCCGGAATCAGCTTGAGCGAACTCGCCGCCAGCGATCGGCCCAGGTTGGTGGCAGCGGTGGACGCCGCCAACCCCGCGGCCAACGACGCATCCATGGGCACGCCGTAGATCTGCGACACCGACGCCATCATGCCGGTCTGGATCGGGACGATCAGTGCGGCGTCGCTGAAGGGGATCGGGGCGGCACCCACCGACGCTGCCAGCCCCGCGGCCATCTTGATCCGCACCCGGGCGGCCTTGAGTTTGATGCCGCGGTCGACGATTTGCGCGGCCGCCAGAGCCATCTTGGCGGCCTCCGGCGCGGCCTGGTAGGTGGCGTCCACCAACTCGGTCACACCGTGCGCCTCGAAGCCCAGGGCAACGTCGGGCAGGGCTGCGGTCAGGAACGGCCTGCCGAGGTAGATCGGCAGGTTCTGCTCATAGATGTACTGGGCGAATTGCACGTGCTCGGGGCGCAGTTGACCGCCCTTGAAGTGCACCTGGGTCAACACCAGGAACACTGGGATGCCCAGGTCGTGCAGACCTCGGATGAAGTCGGGTTCGGCCGGTTCGAGGCGATGGTCGCCGGCACGGACGCAGTAGTAGGCCGCGTGGATGTGATCGCTGGCCTCGGTGGTGCGTTTGGACTCCACGAGGGCGCGCAGATCGTTCAGGATCGCCTCCGACGAGGCGCCCAACTCGAACCCTCGGGTGTCGTAGAGCCCGAGGTTGCCGGTGCCGGACACGTAGAGGTTGCTCGACCCCGTCACGGGTTGGCCGATGCCCGTGCGAGCCACAGACTGGCCAAAGATCGTGTTGATCAGCGTGCTCTTGCCGACCCCCGTCTTGCCCAGCACGACGAGGTTGAAGCGGCCGAGCTTCTGCGCCTCCTCGGCCCATTGCCTGCGGGCACCCTGCTCGTCGAACGGCTGCTCCGCGCCTTGGCTGCTGCTCACCTGGCCACCTTCCCGATTCGCGACGTGTGGTTGGACCCTAACCCGTCACCGGGGCTGGACTCACGATGACGGCGCATCGGTGCCCGGCGGCCTACTGGATCGTGCTCAGTTCGCTGAGGTAGTCACGCAGGGCGTCGTCGTCCACGGCGATGCGCTGGTAGTCGTCGCTGCCGTCGGGGGCGCGGGTCACCAGGTCGACCCGATTCGGTCCTGTGCGCAGCATCATCGCGTCCACGGTCATCATGGTGCCGTCGGGTTGCGGGGCCTGGTAGATGATCTGCCATCGGGCCGCGGCCCTCGAGGCCACCTCACGGACCGTCGCGGCCGGCACCGGAATCGGCGCGGCGAGGTCGTCCGGGATCGTCGCGCCGCCGTCCAGCAGTTGGTCGGCCAACTCGTCGGCGAGGCCCTCGGAGGACAGCAGCGACAGCCGGTGCAGTCCGAGCGCGTCGATCCGGTCGACGGCCACCAGACCACGGGGGAACACTGAGATCATCCAGCGCCAGGGCTCGTGGGCCGGGCCGTCGTGACCCCGACGCAAGTCGAGCGTGCCGAGGCGGACCGAGATCAGCGCCAAGAC
>JAUPKO010000671.1 GCA_030837395.1 Actinomycetota bacterium
CCACATCGCCCCCGCGGCCGTCACCGACGCCGCGGGTAATGCCACCGGCACGCTTGTCGCCCCCACCGCCGAGGCCGCCGACGTGACCTTCCGCGCAGTGGTAGTGGGCTCACCGGCAGTATCGGCGGCCTCGCCCGGCTACACGGTGGTGATCGACTCGTCGAGCATCTACAACCCGCCGGCCTACAGTTCTTCTCCGCAGGGCCAACCCAACACGATGCCGACCCGGCCCGGGGTGTTGATCAAGGCGCAGAAGCTCGATCCCAGCGGCGCGGACGTGATCGACCGGCCGCTGCAGTACCCGGGGATTCCCGCGTCCAACCCGTTCGACGCCACCCAGCCCCTGGCGGTGCCGCTGGTGTCCGGGGCAGGCGCGCCGCCCTGCTTCTACCGGCAGACCACGGCCGACCCGTGCGTCGTCGGCAGCACTGACGGTGCCGGCAACTCCATCGACCCGTCGATGTACGCCGATCAGTACCGAATCCTCTACTCCGACCAGCGATTCATCCCCAACCCGCCGCCCTTCACCGACGAGCGTTCGCTGGGCTACGACCAAGCCATCCTGGAGGCGGCAAGTGCCTTAGTGATCGTGCCCAAGAACGCCACGGCCTCCTCCCGGGTCATCGCCTGGGATCACCCCACCCTCGGGCAGGCGGACCAGTGCTCCGTGAGCCGCGGATTCGACCTGATCGAGACCCCGTTGGTTTCAAGCAAGGGCCCGGGCGGCGCGCAAATCAACAGCGGCGACATGTCGTTCTTCCTGGAGCAGACCCTCGCCGCGGGCAACATCGTGGTGATGCCCGACTACATGGGCATTGCGGTGAACGGCCCGACGAAGCACAAGAAGTCCTACCTGATCGGGCAACAGGAGGCGCGCGACACCTACTACGCGATCAAGTCCCTACAGGCCGCCGCCGGCGGTGCCCCCGGTTGGAACGGCGTCGGCAGCGGCAACCAGACCTGGACCGGCACCGACTTCGTGGCGGTCGGTCACAGCCAGGGCGGGCACTCGGCCATGTGGACGGCCATCGAGGGCCGCACCCCCTGGGCGAAGGCGCTCGGACTGAACCTCAAGGGTGTCGTGGCGGCAGCGCCGGCAACCGACATCAACAAGATCGTGGCCGAGCAATGGCAGGGATATCCAAGTTGGGTCATCGGTCCGGAGTTCATCCAGACCTACGTCTCGATCTCACCGCAACTGCTGCAATTCGGCCTGGCCAACAACGTGGTGACCCCGGAGGGCCTGGCACAACTGCCGATCTTCGCCGAGTTGTGCACGACGCAGGCCTTCGCCAGTGCGACACCACTGGTCAACAAGGGCATCAACTTCCTGAAGGACCCGGCCCAGAACGTTCAGGCCTACCAGAACTGGGCCCCGCTGTTCGCCCAACAGACGCCGATTCCGACCGCGGACCCGGCCAATCCCATGCAGAATTCGTTCCCGCGGGACATGCCTCTGCTGCTCATCTCGGGCACGGCCGACAACATCGTCGTGTCGCAGGTCAACGCCGCGATGCAACAGGCCTTCTGCCTGATCGACGAAGGTGGCAAGCCGATCGTGCCCATGCGGGCGTTCTGGCTGCCGTCCATGACGGGCCTGAACACACCGCCCGCATCGTCATTCAAGGCCAAGATCAGCGCCGACATCCTCAATGTCACTGCGCTCACCGGCGGACCGGGGGCGGACTACACGCGCACCCTGCGATCGCTCGCGCCGAACAATGCCACCCAGGCGGTGCAGAACACCAACCGACTCAACGTCGGAGACACCCTGCTGGGTTGGGGTGAGGCCCCCAGCACCAATGCGCCGCCGAACACAAAGGTGGCCGCTATCGACTACGACAATCAGTTGGTCACCTTCACCAATGCGATCTCCCCGGACAACGCGACGCTGTACTTCCGACCGAAGGCAATGGGTCCGTTGGCGCCCGGAACCGAGGTCAACTGGGTGGTCAACGGCGCTGTCTACTCCGCCACGATCGCTCAGCGAGGCACGGGTCAGGGCGGCGTCGGCACCTACATCCTCAATGGGGTCCCGCAGTATCCGGCGGCGGCGGACGACTCGTTCCAGGTGATGGCCAGTGTCACGGCCCCCGGCGCGGCCTCGCCGGTATCGAACCAACAGGCACCGGACCACTTGAACCCGCTGACCTTCCCGTTCACCCAGACCCAGTCCGCCGGCCAGGCCAGTGCCGTCGCCTACCGGGTGGAGAAGCAGGGCAGCGCCAACGTGGTGGTGCTCAGCTTCCTCGATGACCTGCCCGCCGCCTTCGCGCCGGACACCCAGGTCACCATCTCCGGGATGCCAAAGTTGAAGGCCAGCCTGGTGGCGATCGACCCCAACGGCCACCAGAAGTTGCTTTCGGTCGATCCCGCCTCGCGGACGGTCACCTTCAACCCCGGGTCGGCCGTCAACAAGCCGGCCGTGGTCGGCACGACCCCGCTGAACCCGCCGGCCTCGGTGTCGACGGAGCCTGTCTACAACAACTCCGCCAGCGAGCTCCTACAGTTCACTGCGGACGCCTTCGCCGACACTCCGATCGCCGCGGACTGCCACGAGGTGGACGAGATGCGCCCCACCGGCGTTCCCGGCACCGATAAGTCCGAGGGGATGACCTGGTACAACTTCCCTGCCTTCGGCCTGCTCGACCTGGTGAACTACAAGCAACTGCCGACCAAGGAGAACTTCTACAAGTCGTGGGGCTCCGGCGCGTTGCCACCGCCGACCACCCCGAACCCCCAGCCTTCCCTCGGCCTGCTGTTCATGCCGGCAACCGTGAACATCGGCAGTATCTCGAACCTGGCGCAGGACGGCTGCTCGTTCACCTGGAAGCCGATCAGCAAGTATCAGGCGCGCCCGGCCAACCCCGATTGCGTGCAGTACGGCCTGTGGCCCTACGGCACCTTCATCTACTCCGACGCCAGCCAGGCCAGTGGTTCATGGGGGCTCTACCCCAATGACGGCAACACGACCAACATTCCGGCCGGGCCCGGGGTCGGCGCCTCGGTGTTCGTGCCGATCGACCCGGTGCGGGTGTGCGACACACGGCTGGCCTGCCCAGGTGGCACTGTGGCACCGGTGCCCGGCGGCCGTGGCAGCACGACCTTCGACGTCGACAAGGCGATCGACATCAAGACCGGCCAGATCGTCGCCACCGACGTGGTGCCGGCCGAGGCGACCGCCGTTGCCTACAACATCACCGCCGTCAACACCAGCGGCCGAGGCTGGTTCGCCGTCGCCGGCCCGGACGACACGACCAACGCCACGTCGTCGCTGAACTGGCCCGGCGCCGGCGATGTGATCGCCAACGGCCTGTCGGTCAAGATCGGTCCGGACCGCAGGGTGAAGGTGACCAACGGCAGCGCCAGCCCCACCGAGATGCTGTTCGACGTCGTGGGCTACTTCATCGACCCGGCGGTTGCCGACGGTGGGCTGTTCCACGAGGTCGCCCCGCAACGGGTCTACGACTCGCGCAAGGCGGGCCCCGGCGGCACCCCGGATCCGATTCCCGCGAACCAGGGGTCCCGGGTCATCCCGGTCAACCAGGCGGTGCCCGCCGAAGCGACGGCCATCGCCTACAACATCATCGCCGTGGACACCACCAGCCGCGGCTGGTTCGCGGTGACCCCCGGCGACGCCGCGACCTACCAGTCCTCGACCATCAACTGGCCCGACGCCGGTGACGTGATCGATAACGGGCAGTTCGTGAAGATCGCACCGGACGGCACGATCAAGGTGTTCAACGGCGCCACCGAACCGACCAACGTGATCATCGACGTCATGGGCTACTTCACCGACGAGGCGACCTCGTTCAGCGGCGACTACTTCCACCCGATCGCACCGGTGCGCACCTACGATTCCCGTGCACCCCAGCCGTTGTTCGGACCGTTGGGGGCGGGCCAGTCCCGCATGATCAACGTGGCGGACGGACGCGATCCGGCCACCGGCGCGGTCACCACCCCCAACGCGATACCGGTCGGCGCCACGTCGATCAACTACAACATCACGGCGACCAACACCACCAGTCGCGGCTGGTTCGAGATCGCACCGGGTGACGCACCGCAGACGAACACCAGCGCGATCAACTGGCCCGTGTCCGGGGATGTCGTCGCGAATGGGCTGACGGTGGGCATCGATGCCCAACGTGAGATCCGGGTGCGCTCGGGCGCGACTGGGCCGACCGATGTGATCGTCGACCTGTTCGGGTACTTCCGGTAGTGCCAATCCCGCTAGGGTTTGCCCTGGCACCTGCCAACCCTGAAGGCGGAGGATCCGTGACAGCAGTGCGATTGACCACGACCACACCGGACGAGGTCCGAGCCGACGCCCTCGTGCTGTTCGTCGAGCGCGACGGCGACAAGTTCACCTTGCGCGCCGCCGGCGAGTTGCCCCGCGCGACCGTCACCAAATTGCGCGCGCTGCTCACCCCGGTGCTGGGAGCCATGGCCGTCGGTGATGTGCGTATCGTCCCGTCCTCTGGCGCGGTGCGCGCCGAAACGGTGGCCTTCACAGCCACCGAGGACATGTCGGCCGAAGCGCTGCGGCGCGCCGCCGGCGCGGCCCTGCGCGAGTTGGCGGGACGGCGCACCGTGGCGATTGCGGTGCCCGTCGCGGGCAGCAGCAAAGCCGCCGCCATCGCCCAAGGTGCCCGCCTGGGTGCGTACACCTTCAGCAACTATCGATCCGGATCGACGACGTCCCCCGCCACCTCCACCATCACGCTGTGCAGCCCGGCGGCACGCAAAGCGGCCACTAAGAAGGCCCTTGCGGAGGCAAACACCGTCACCGACGCCGTCGTCGCGGTGCGCGATCTGGTCAACACCCCACCCGGCGACCTTCCCCCCACGGCCCTGGCTGCCGCCGTGCGGCGCGCAGCGTCGGACACCCCGGTGCGGGTTGACGTCTGGGACGAGCGCAAACTCGCCCGCGGTGGCTACGGCGGCATGCTCGGCGTGGGCCAAGGCTCGGCCAATCCGCCCCGACTGGTCAAGCTGAGTTACCACCCGCCCAAGGCGCGCGGACATCTCGGCCTGGTCGGTAAAGGGGTGACCTTCGATTCCGGCGGACTGTCCCTCAAGGCCCCCACCGCGATGATCACGATGAAGTGCGACATGGCCGGCGCAGCCGCCGTGGCCATGGCCACACTCGCCGTGGCACGGCTGAAGATCCCCGTGCGCATCACGGCGTACCTCGCGCTTGCCGAGAACATGCCCAGCGGCACGGCCCAGCGCCCCGGCGACGTCCTGACTACCTACAACGGCACCACCGTGGAGGTGCTCAACACCGATGCCGAGGGTCGCCTGCTGATGGCCGATGTGCTGGCCAAAGCCTGCGAGGACTCCCCCGACCTGCTCATCGACGTGGCCACCCTCACCGGCGCCCAGATGGTGGCATTGGGTATGCACGTGGCGGCCGCGATGGGCAACCGTGACGACGCCCGTGATCGGGTGGTGACATGCGCCGACGCGGCCGACGAAGCCATGTGGGCGATGCCGCTGCCCCCGCAGTTGCGTGCCTCGTTGGACTCGCGGATCGCAGACCTGGCCAACATCGGCGAACGGATGGGCGGCATGCTCACCGCGGGGGTGTTCTTGTCGGAGTTCGTCGACGAAGGCATCCCGTGGGTCCACCTCGACATCGCCGGGCCCGCGTTCAACGAGGGTCCAGCTGTCGGCTACACACCGACAGGCGGTACGGGGTACGCCGTGCGCACGTTGGTTCAGGTGGCACGCGACATGGCTGGCTGACGAGACCGGATTCGGTATCGGTTGTCAACAGATCGGGCACATCAGTGGCCCTCGTGGTGCCTGAAGTGCCAGGATGACACCTAGGCGCGATCGGCGCGCCATCGAGGCTGTGTGGAAGGGACTCAACGTGACCGAGGCCGGGCCGACCGAATTCGACATTGTGGTGCTCGGCGGGGGCAGCGGCGGCTATGCCTGCGCGCTCCGGGCGTCCCAATTGGGGCTCAACGTTGCCCTCATCGAACGCGCCGAACTCGGCGGCACCTGCCTGCACCGCGGCTGCATTCCCACCAAGGCCCTGCTGCATGCGGCCGAGGTCGCCGATGAGGTGCGCGAGGGCGACAAGTTCGGGGTCAGCGCCACCTTCAACGGCATCGACATGGCCAAGGTCAACTCCTACAAGGCGGGTGTGGTGGCCAGGCTCTACAAGGGTCTGCAGGGGCTGGTGTCCAGCCGTGGAGTTACCTTCGTCGCCGGCGAGGGACGACTCGTCGCGCCCAATGCGGTCGAGGTCGACGGAACCCGCTACGTCGGGCGCAACATCGTCCTGGCCACGGGTTCCTACGCCCGCACCCTGCCGGGCATCGATATCGGCGGCCAGGTGGTCACCAGCGACCAGGCCCTGCAGATGACATGGGTGCCGGCCAGCGTGATCGTGCTCGGCGGCGGCGTGATCGGTGTCGAGTTCGCGAGTGTGTGGCGCTCGTTCGGCGCCGAGGTCACCATCGTCGAGGCCCTGCCCCGCCTGGTCCCATCCGAAGACGCAGCGGCTTCGAAGGCCCTTGAACGCGCCTTCCGCAAGCGCGGCATCAAGTTCAACACCGGAGTGAAGGTCACCGGCGTCACCCAGAGCGACACCGGAGTTGCGGTCACCCTCGAGAACGGCACCTCACTCACGGCCGACATCATGCTGGTCGCAGTCGGCCGCGGGCCCACCACCGACGGCATGGGCTTCCAGGAGCAGGGCGTCGCGATGGATCGCGGCTTCGTCCTTACCGATGATCGACTGCGCACCAACGTGCCTGGCATCTTCGCCGTCGGCGACATCGTGCCCGGCCTGCAACTGGCCCACCGAGGCTTCGCCCAGGGCATCTTCGTCGCAGAGGAAATCGCCGGTCTGGGGCCGCAGGTGATCGACGAGAAGGCGATCCCGCGGGTGACATACTGCGAGCCTGAGGTTGCCAGCGTCGGCTACAACGAGGACCAGGCCAAGGAGGTCTTCGGCGCTGATCAGATCGAGAGCGTCGAATACAACCTCGCCGGCAACGGCAAAAGCCAGATCCTGGCGACGGCCGGCTTCATCAAACTCGTTCGCCAGAAGGACGGCCCGATCGTCGGCATCCA
>JAUPKO010000672.1 GCA_030837395.1 Actinomycetota bacterium
ACCGGACGGTGGCCAACGCCGAGCGGCTGGCGCGGGGGGATTCGACAACGGATCGGCCGGGTGCCCCGGTGCGCGCGATGGGTATGGCCGACGTGGCCGAGGCGATCGCTGCTGCGGATGTCGTGTTGACCTGCACCGGGGCCGCCGGCACGGTGATCGATGCAAAAGACGTGGTGCCCCGCGCCGAACCCAGGGTGTTCCTCGACCTGGCGCTGCCGCACGACATCGACCCGGCGGTGGGCACCCTTCCGGGCGTCAGGTTGATCGACCTCGCCGCCCTAGCCGCCGGCCTGCACCGGCACTCCGGGGCCGAGGCCGATGCGGCGGCCATCGTCGATGTTGAGACGCAGTCGTTCATCGCGGCCCTCGCCGCGGCTTCGGTGGAACCGCTGGTGGTGTCGTTGCGGGCACGGGCTGACGGCATCGTGGAACGTGAAGTCGCGCGGTTGCGGCTGCGTTTGCCGCAACTCGACGATGCCGGCGCGCATGAGGTGGAACGGGCGATGCGCCGGGCGATGTCGTCGCTGCTGCACACCCCGACGGTGCGGATGAAGCAGATGGCCGCAGACCCCGACGGTGAGCGCTTCACCGACGCGGTGCGGGCGCTGTTCGACCTTGATCCGGCCTCGATCCAGGCGATTTCGATGCCGCCGGAGGCTCTGGATGACTGACGCCATCAGGCTCGCCACCAGGCGCAGTCATTTGGCGCTCACCCAGGCCCGATGGGTGGCGTCGTGCCTGGCGCACGTCAGCGGTCGTTCGGTGGAACTGGTCGAGGTTGTGTCCGAGGGCGACGTCAACTCCGCCCCGCTGACCAGGATCGGCGGTACCGGTGTGTTCGTGGGAGCCGTGCGCGCGGCCGTCGTCGACGGACTGGCCGATGCCGCGGTGCACTCGCTCAAGGACCTGCCGACTGCGCCGGCGGCGGGGGTGCGACTCGCGGCTGTCCCCGTCCGCGAGGATGCCCGCGATGCCCTGTGCGCCAACGGCAGTCGGCTGGCCGACCTGCCCGCCGACGCCCGGGTGGGCACCGGTTCACCGCGCCGGGCCGCGCAACTGCACCTGCTGCGTCCAGACCTTCGAGTCGAAGCCATCCGTGGCAACGTCGACACCCGCCTGGCCCGTGTCGGCGACGACCTGGACGCCGTGCTGCTGGCGGCGGCCGGTCTGTCACGGCTGGGCCGGCTCGCGGACGCCAGCGAGATGCTCGATCCCGACGACATGACCCCGGCTCCAGGGCAGGGCGCCCTCGCGGTGGAGGTCTCCGAGGATGCCCCCGACGCGGTCCTGGCGGCCATAGCGGCGTTGGACGATCCTGCAACTCGGGCGTGTGTGACGGCGGAGCGGAGTATGCTCGCAACGCTGGAGGCTGGCTGCTCGGCGCCGGTGGGGGCCCTTGCCTCGCTGTCGGAGCCCGGGTACTGGGAACCAGAGGTCTTCTTGCGTGGCGGCGTCTTCGGGGCCTCGCGTGGGATACGAATGTCGATAACTGGAACTGCGGCTGCGGCCGAGGATCTCGGGCGTGAACTCGCGTCCCGACTCCTCGAGGCCGGGGCTGCCGCACTGATGACGGAGCCGAACCTGTGACGAGCACGACTACCCCCACCGAGCCCGGTTCTGTCTGGTTGGTGGCAGCGGGTCCGGGGGACCCCGAACTGCTGACCCTGCGCGCGGTGGAGGCACTGAGCCGGGCCGAGGTGGTGGTGGCCGACGTGCAGGCGGTGCCCATCGCCGAGCGCTTCGCACCGCAGGCCGACCTGGAGACCGCGGTCGACGCCAACGGCCTGCCCATCACCCGGGCCGCCCGCGCCAAGAAGGTGGCCATGGCTGCCCGCAAGGGTCACCCGGTGGTGCGGCTCATGGTCGGCGACCCCGTCCTCGACGGCGCGCTGGCCGACGAGGGCGAAGCGCTGCACAAGGCCGAGATCGCCTTCGACGTCGTGCCCGGTGCCTCGACCCTGTCGGCCGTGGCGGCCTATGCCGGTGTGCCGTTGACCTCCAAGAAGGTCACCCGGGTGCAGGTGCTGACCGACCCGGCGAGCACGGCGCCTGCCGACGATCACGCGAGCACCGTCTACCTGCAAGGGGCCGACGAGGCCCCGGAGATCGCCGCACGGTTGATCGCCGAAGGTCACGATGCCACCACGGCGATTGCCGTGGTGCGCTCCGGCTCGACCGTCGAGCAACGCACGCTGGTCTCGACACTGGGCGAGGTCGGCAAGGCGGCCAAGGCAGCCAAGCTCGCCGGCCCGGGCATGGTCATCGTCGGGCCGACGGTGTTGGCCCGACCGGCCCTGGATTGGTTTGAGACCAAACCGCTGTTCGGGTGGCGGGTACTGGTCCCGCGGACCAAGGAGCAGGCCGGTGCGGTGTCCTCCCGGCTCGCGCCGTTCGGCGCGGTAGGCGAGGAGGTACCCACCATCTCTGTGGAACCGCCGCGGACCCCGCAACAGATGGAGAAGGCGATCCAGGGCATCGTGGATGGCACCTACGCTTGGGTGGTGTTCACCTCCGCCAATGCGGTCAAGGCCGTCCGCGAGCGCCTGCAGGCCCGCGGGCTGGATGCCCGCGACCTCGCCGGGGTGAAGCTGGCCGCCGTCGGCGACAAGACTGCTGCCGCACTGGCAGACCTGGGGACCGCGGCGGACCTGGTACCCGAGGGTGAGCAGTCCAGTGCCGGCCTCGTGGCGCAGTGGCATGCCTACGACCCGGATATCGACGGCGGCAACAACCGCGTCTTCCTGCCGCGCGCCGATATCGCCACGGAGACCCTCGTCGAGGGGCTCACCGAACTCGGCTGGGCACCGGACGACATCACGGCTTACCGCACCGTGCGTGCCTCGCCGCCGCCGGCGCCGATCCGCGAGGCCATCAAGACTGGCGGCTTCGACGCCGTCCTGTTCACGTCCTCCTCGACGGTGCGCAACCTCGTGGGCATCGCCGGCAAGCCACACACCACGACGGTCGTCGCCTGCATCGGCCCAGCCACGGCCAAGACGGCCGAGGAGCACGGCTTGCGCGTCGATGTGCTGGCGAGTTCGCCGAGCATCGAGGTGCTGGTGGACGAGCTCGCGGCCTTCGGCGAGAAGTTACGGGTCACCGCGCTGGAGAACGGCGAGCAGTCGTGGCGGCCCAGTCGCAAGCGGGTGGCCCGCCGGCGTTCGTCACGATGACCGAGGCGGTGCCGCAGTATCCCATCGCGCGGCCCCGACGGCTGCGCCGCACAGCGGCCATGCGCCGGTTCGTCCGGGAGACGGACCTGTCCGGCCGTCGCCTGGTGCAGCCGTTGTTCTACAAGGAAGGTCTGGCGACGCCCACGCCGGTCGCCACCATGCCAGGGGTTTCGCAGTTGGACCTTGACTCGTTGCGCCGCGCCGCCGCGCAGGCCGCCGCGGCCGGCGTCGGCGGAGTCATGCTCTTCGCGATCCCCGCACAGCGTGACGACTGCGGCACGGCGGCGGTGGCGCCGGAGGGCCCGCTGAACGTCGCGGTGCGGGCGGTGGTCGAGGAGGTCGGGGGCGACCTGCTGGTGATGGCCGACGTCTGCCTGGACGAGTTCACTGACCACGGTCACTGTGGCGTGCTGACCGAGGCCGGGGAAGTCGACAACGACGCCACGCTGGCGCACTACGGCCAGATGGCCGTGCTGCTGGCCGAGGCAGGCGTCGACGTGGCCTCGCCCAGCGGCATGATGGACGGCCAGGTGGCCGCGATCAGGGCCGCGCTCGACGGAGCCGGCCACCAGGACGTGGCGATCCTGGCCTACGCCGCCAAATACGCCTCCGCGTTCTACGGACCGTTCCGGGAGGCCGTCGATAGCACCCTCACCGGTGACCGGCGCACCTACCAGCAGGATCCGGGCAATCGACGAGAGGCCCGCCGGGAGGTCCTGCTGGACCTCGCCGAAGGCGCCGACATGGTCATGGTCAAGCCGGCGCTGGGCTACCTTGATGTGCTCTCGGATGTGGCCCGCGAAGCCTTGGTGCCGGTGCTGGCCTACCAAGTGTCGGGCGAGTATTCGATGGTGGAGGCCGCAGCTGAGCGGGGCTGGTTGGATCGGCGGTCGGTGGTGCTCGAGACGCTGGGTTCGATCCGGCGCGCGGGCGCCGACGGCATACTCACCTACTGGGCCACGGAAGCCGCGGGTTGGTTGGCTGCGGAGGCCTGATGGCCGCGGGGACCGGTCCATGCGACGATTGCGCCATGCGAGGACAGGCATGACCACACCGGTCGAATCGCCCAACGTGGCGACGTCAGCAGCATGGTTCGAGCGGGCCGCCGCGGTGATCCCCGGTGGGGTGAACTCGCCGGTGCGGGCCTTCCGGGCGGTCGGGGGCACGCCACGGTTCTTCACCTCCGGCCGCGGGGCGATCATCACCGACGCCGACGGCAACGACTACGTCGATCTTGTCTGTTCATGGGGGCCGCTGATCCTCGGCCACGCGCACCCGGAGGTACGCGATGCGGTCGACGCCGCGACTGCGCGCGGCTTCTCGTTCGGCGCGCCGAGCATCGCCGAGGTGCAACTCGCCGAAGAGATCGTCGCCCGGGTGCCAGAGGTCAAGGCGGTACGCCTGGTGAGTTCGGGCACCGAGGCCACCATGAGCGCAGTGAGGTTGGCCAGGGGCGCCACCGGTCGCCCGCTGATCATCAAATTCGCCGGCTGCTACCACGGCCACAGCGATGCCCTGCTAGCCGCTGCCGGATCGGGTGTGGCCACGTTCGGCATCCCGGGTTCGGCCGGAGTCACCGAAGGTGCGGCCGCCGACACGATCGTCCTGCCCTACAACGATCAGGACGCGGTGGCCCACGTGTTCGCCGAGGCAGGCGAACGGGTCGCCGCAGTGATCACTGAGGCCGCGGCCGCCAACATGGGGGTGGTGCCTCCGACCGATGGCTTCAACGAGTACCTCGCCAGGACCGCGCACGCCCACGGCGCGCTGCTGATTTCAGACGAGGTGATGACCGGCTTCCGGGTGTCCCGCGGTGGCTGGCAGGGGCTCACCGCACCTGCGGGTGACGAGGCGCCGGACCTCTACACGTTCGGCAAGGTGATCGGTGGCGGGCTGCCCGTGGCGGCGTTCGGCGGCCGGGCCGATGTGATGGCGCAGTTGGCTCCGCTCGGGCCGGTGTACCAGGCTGGGACGCTCTCGGGCAATCCAGTCGCCACGGCCTGCGGTCTGGCGACGCTGCGCAACTGCACCGAAGAGGTGTACCTGCAGCTCAATCGCACTGCGGCGGTGCTGGCGGCCCTCGTCGGTGAGGCGCTGACCGAGGCCGGTGTACCGCACCGGGTGCAGACTGCGGGCAACCTTTTCAGCGTGTTCTTCAGCGACCGTGAGGTCAGCGATTTCGAGGCGGCGCAGCAGCAGGACACCGCCGCCTTCGCCAGGTTCTTCCATGCCATGCTGGAAGCTGGAGTGTCGCTGCCGCCCTCGGCCTATGAGGCCTGGTTCGTCTCGGCCGCCCATGACGAGGACGCCCTCGAACGAATCGCCACGGCCCTGCCGGCCGCGGCCCGAGCAGCAGCGGAGGTACCCGCGTGAGCCGCACAGTAGTCCACCTCTTGCGTCACGGTGAAGTGCACAACCCCGAGGGTGTGCTGTATGGCCGCCTGCCCGACTACCACCTGTCCGAACTTGGCCTGGTCATGGCCGACCGCGCCGCGGAGGCGCTCGCCGGCCGAGACGTCGCGCTGGTGTGGTCATCGCCCATGGAGCGGGCACAGGAGACGGCCGGGCCGGTAGCGGCGATACACGATGTACCGATCGGCTTGGATGACCGCCTGTTGGAGGCCACCAACGTATTCGAGGGCCAACGGGTGTCCGTGGGGGACGGCGTGCTTCGCCAGCCGCGCACCTGGGTGCACCTGCGCAACCCGATGAAGCCAAGCTGGGGTGAGCCCTACCGCGATGTGGCGGCTCGGATGGCGTCGGTGATCGAGAACGCCCGAGTGCTGGCCGAAGGCCACGAGGCGGTGCTGGTGAGCCACCAACTCCCCATTTGGATTTCCCGGCTCAGCCTGGAGGGGCGCCGACTGGCGCACAACCCCGCCAAACGCCAGTGCAACCTGGCCTCCTTGACGTCGTTGGTCTACGACGGCCACCGCCTCGATGCCGTCCTCTACACCGAGCCGTCGGCGGACCTCATGGGTCAGAGCACCAAAGGTGTGGGGGCCTAGCCTCGTGCGTTCGGGTGCGTCGACGGTGCGGCGGTGGCGACGTGTCGCGCCGCTGGCCGTGGCCGTGGCCGCCCTCGCCGTGGCCGGTTGCTCGACGGCGCCGACGGCGGCCAGCGAGGGCGGCACGGGCTACGTCGCCGGCGACGGCTCGACGGTGGTGCTGCCGCAGGCCGAACGTCAACCCGCGCCCGAGTTGGCCGGCACCACCCTCGACGGCAGCCAGTACTCGACGGCCGATGCGGCCGGGGCCGTGACGGTCGTGAACGTCTGGGCGTCGTGGTGCGCGCCGTGCCGGGCCGAGGCGCCCACCCTGGAGCGTGGCTATCAGGCGCACCTGGGCGAGGGGGTGGAGTTCGTCGGGCTCAACATCCGAGACTCCGACGCCGCCGCCCGTGCCTTCGTCGACCGCTACACCATCACCTACCCCAACATCGTCGATCCCGAGGGCAAGGTCCAGCTCTCCCTGCGAGACACGCTGCCACCGCAGTCGATCCCCTCGACGGTGTTCTTCGACAAGCAGGGCCGAGTGGCAGCCCGAGTGCTCGGCGCGGTGGACGAGGCGTTGCTCAACGGCATCATCGACACCTTGGTGGCGGAGCCGGCATGACGACTCTGGTCGGTTCGGTGGTGACGGACGGTTCGCTGCTGCTGGCGATCCCGGTGGCCATGCTGGCCGGACTGGTGTCGTTCCTGTCGCCCTGTGTGCTGCCGTTGGTGCCCGGCTACCTGTCGTACATCACCGGGCTCACCGGGGCCGAGTTGGGCATCACAGCGGCGGGCCCGACTCCTGCCACGACCGCGGGCCCGGGTGCCGCCGGGGGATCGGTCGCCGTGGCAGAGGCACCCACCCGCACGGCTGCCCAATCGTCCAAGGTGCTGGTCGGCACGGTGGGATTCGTGGCAGGTTTCTCGGCGGTGTTCGTGGCGTACGGGGCGCTGTTCGGGGCGATCGGGGGGTGGCTGTTGGAGTACCAGGAGCCGATCCAGCGGGTGCTGGGGGTGCTGGTGATCGCCATGGGGTTGAGTTTCGCGGGGTGGTTGCCGGGCCTGAACCGGGAGTACCGGTTGCACCGGGCGCCGACCATCGGGGTGTGGGGCGCGCCGGCCCTCGGGGTGCTGTTCGGCCTCGGCTGGACGCCGTGCATCGGCCCGACCTTGGCGGCCGTGCAGACCTTGGCCTTCACTGAGGGCTCGGCGGTGCGGGGAGCGGTGCTCAGCCTGGCCTACTGCGTTGGGCTCGGGGTGCCGTTCGTGCTGATCGGCCTGGCTTTCCGACGCCTGGCTGGTGCCTTGGGCTGGGTCCGGGCGCACTACGCCTTGGTGATGCGGATCGGCGGGGTGATGCTCATCGCGATCGGTGTGGCCCTGGTGACCGGCGTCTGGGCCGATCTCACCATTTGGGCCCGCACCTGGGTCTCGGGTTATGAGGTGCCGTTGTGACCGAGTCGATGGCGCCGCCGGCGCCTGCCCCGCCCGAGTCCAGCGGGTTGGGGGTGATGGGTTGGGCGCGCTGGTTCTGGCGGCAACTGACCAGCATGCGCGTGGCGCTGATCCTGCTGTTCGCCCTCGCGTTGGCCAGCGTGCCCGGCTCGTTGTTCCCCCAACGCGGCACCGATCCCGCCGCCGTCGGTCGCTATCTGACCGAGAACCCCACGACCGGCCCATGGCTGGATCGCCTGTCGCTGTTCGACGTCTATGCCTCGCCGTGGTTCGCGGCGGTGTACCTGCTGCTGTGCGTCTCGCTGGCCGGGTGCATCGTGCCGCGGGTGGCCGAGCACTACCGTGCTCTGCGGCGTCGGCCGCCGGCGCCGCCGTCCCGCCTGGACCGCATGCAGGGCTTCGCCGAGACCACGCAGGACACGGCGGATTCCGCCGCGGTGGTGGATGCCGGCGCCGCCTGGTTGCGCTCGCACCGCTGGCGGGTGCGCACCGGCGACGGTTGGGTGGCGGCGGAGAAGGGGTACCTGCGCGAGACCGGCAATCTGATCTTCCACGTGAGTTTGCTGGTGCTGCTCGCGGCGGTGGCGGTGGGCAGCCTGTTCGGCTGGCGTGGCTCGGTGATCGTCACCGAAGGTAATGGCTTCTCCAACACCCTCACCCAATACGACAGCTTCACTTCGGGCCGACTGGTGGATCGGGCCGAGCTCGCGCCGTTCACGATCGGCTTGGTCGACTTCAGCGCAACGTTCCAGCGCGGAGGCGAGCAGAACGGCGCTCCTCGGGCGTACCGCGCCGACGTGACCTACCTGACCGATCCGCAGGCACCCGAACAGGCCGGGAGCATCGAGGTCAACGCGCCCTTGCAGATCAGCGGCACCAAGGTGTTCCTCACCGGTCACGGCTACGCCCCGCATGTGATCGTGCGCGATGCCGCGGGCACAGTGGTGTTCGATGACTCGGTTCCGTTCCTGCCCAGGGACGGCAACTTCACCTCCACCGGGGTCGTCAAAGTGCCAGATATGGACCCGCAACTGGGCTTCCAAGGCATCTTCCTGCCGACCGCGACGCTGGACCCGGTGATGGGGCCGATCTCCACGTTCCCGGTGGCCGACGACCCCGCGCTGTTTCTGTCGGCCTGGCAGGGCGACCTCGGTTTGGACGCCGGGGTGCCGCAGTCGGTGTTCCGGTTGGACACCGCCGATATGACGCAGGTGGGGCTGGAGTCCCTGCGTCCGGGCGGAACCTGGACGCTGCCGGACGGCTCGGGATCGATCGAATTCGTCGGGGTCGATGAATACGTCAACCTCTCCGTGGCCCGTGACCCGGGCAAGGAGTTGGCGCTGGCCGCGGGCCTGGCGGCGATCGCCGGCCTGCTGCTGAGTCTGTTCATCCCGCGGCGCCGGGTGTGGCTGCGTACCGCCGCCGACGGGTCAGGCCGTACGCTCGTCTGCGTCGCCGGTCTGGCGCGCACCGAATCCGGTGCCGTCGCCGACGACACCGCCGCCCTGCTGGCTGCCGTGACCGGCCCCGATGCCCGATCTGCCGCCGTGCCCGACACCGGACCTACCCAGGAGAGGGGACCCGCGTGAACGCCGACCTGGCAGCGCTGTCCAACCAGTTCATCTATGCCGCGATGGCTGTCTACACGCTCGCGCTGATCACCTTCGCGATCGCCCTGGCGGCCACGCGCGGCAACACGGTGACCGTCGAGCGGACTCGGGAACTCGCCACCGTCGGTGCGGGGGGTCCGGCACCGGTCGGGGCCGATGCGGCGACCTCCGCCAGCGATGCTACCGAACTGGCCCCGGGCCGCCGTTCGGGCAATATCGGCATGTCGCTGACGTGGCTGGCCACCGGACTGCTGCTGATCGGGGTCGTGCTGCGCGGGATGTCGGCCGGGCGGGTGCCGTGGGGCAACATGTACGAGTTCTCGATCACGGCGGCCCTGGCTGTCGCGGTGGCCTTCCTCGTGCTGTCGCTGCGCCACGACGTGCGGTGGCTGGGCGTATTCGTGGTGGGGGCAGTGCTGCTCACCCTCGGCTTGGCGGTGACGGTGCTGTACACCGAGTCCGCCCAGTTGGTGCCGGCGCTCAAGAGTTGGTGGCTGGTGATCCACGTGTCGGCGGCGATCATCTGCGCCGGCGGCTTCACCCTGTCATTCGTGCTGTCGGGGGCCTACTTGATCAGGGCGCGCGGCGAGCGGCGCAGCCCGGACGGCCTGCCTGCCGGTTGGCTCAGCAGTCGGCTGCCGGCATCGGCCAAACTCGACCGTCTCGCCTACCAGGTGGTTGCTTTCACCTTCCCGTTGTGGACCTTCGCGGTGATCGCTGGGGCGATCTGGGCCGAGAACGCTTGGGGCCGCTACTGGGGCTGGGACCCCAAAGAGACCTGGGCGTTCATCACCTGGGTGATCTACGCGGGCTACCTGCACGCGCGGGCGACCGCCGGCTGGAAGGGCCAGCGCGCGGCGTGGATCTGTGTGGCCGCCTTCGCCGCGTTCATCTTCAACTACTTCGGCGTCAACATCTTCATGACGGGGCTGCACTCCTACGCCGGGGTTTGACCGGCGCTGCCAGAACCTTGCGGATCGTCGTTGGGGTCCTCGGGCTTGTGGGTTCGGCGGTCCAGGTCGCGTAGGAACTCGGGATCGTCGTCGGGGGCCACGACCCGTGGGGCGGCCGCGCGGCGCCGTGATGGGCGGCCAAATAGGAACCACAGCACCGCGCCGACAACGGGCAGCAGCAGAACGGCGATCGCCCACAGCGCTTTCGGTCCCCGCTTGGTCGTATGTGGGCGGGTGGTCAGCACGTCGATGAAGGCGTAGACGATCACCGCCAACGGAATCGCGAAGAGCACCAGTCGTCCCACACCTCAGAGGGTACGTCGGTTGCGAGCCGGGCGAAAGCCGACGCGTACCCTGAAACTCGTGTCGACCGAAGAGCAGAGCCAGCAGGAGTCGAGTGTGGATCCCCAGGTCGCAAGCGTCGAGGCGGACCAGATCGAGGCGGCGGCGGCCGAATCCGCCGATGCGCAGCCCGCCGACGCGGCGCTGCCTACCGGCCCCAAGCATCCCCTGCTGCTCTACACGCTGGCGCGCCTCGGACTGCTGGTCGTGGTGGGTGCCTTGCTGTACGTGGTCGGTGCACGCAGTTGGCTGCTCGTGCTGTTGGCGTTGCTGATCTCCGGGCTGCTGTCCTACATCGTGCTCGGCCGGCTGCGCGACGGCGTGAGCGCCAAGGTTGCCGCGCGGGTCGATGCCGGCCGGGAGCGGCGGGCGGCCGCCACCGCCGAGGAGGACGACCTCTACTGAGGCAGCGCCTCGCCGCGCCGCGCAGCCGGGCCGCCAGCGCGGTGCCGCAGCGCCCACGCGTACATCGCGATGGCGCCTGCCGCGGCTGCGTTGAGCGAGCGGGTGGACCCGTACTGGGTGATCGCCAGCACCTCGGTGCACACCGTGAGGGCCGCAGGGGATAGCCCCGGCCCCTCCTGGCCCAGCAGCAACACACACGCCTGGGGCAACTCGGCCGTCTCCAGCGGAAGGCTGCCGGGCACATTGTCGATGCCCACCACCGGCAGACCCTCCGCACGAGCCCATGCGGCGAGGTCGGCCAGCGTCTCGTGGTGGTGCACGTGCAGGTAGCGGTCGGTCACCATGGCGCCGCGACGGTTCCAATCCCGACGGCCCACGATGTGCACGGCGGCGACGTTGAACGCATTGGCGGTGCGCACGATCGAGCCGATGTTGAGGTCGTGCTGCCAGTTCTCGATGGCCACGTGCAGGGCACTGCGCTCGGTGTCGAGTTCGGCCTTGATCGCCTCGACGGTGAGGTAGCGGAACCGGTCGGCGACGTTGCGTCGGTCGCCGGCGGCGAGCAGTTCCCGATCCCACTGCGACCCGGTCGGCCAGGGCTCCGGGTGGGGTCCGACGCCGACGGCCATCAGCCCTCGAGGCCGGGTGAGCGGAACTCGCCGTCCACCCGTGGGCGCAGGTTGCGCATCGACAGCAAGTCCTCCGAACGCACCGTGCGGGGGGCGTCGTCGGGCAGGAAGTGGCTGCTCAATGCAGTCGCCCGATCCGAGTCGCCGGCGGCAAGGAAGAGGGCCACCGCGTGGGCCAAGTCGCGGTCGGACTCCGGCGCCGGAGTGCGCGCCCGCCAGCGCAACTCGTACAACTCGGCGTGCAGCGCCGGTTCGCGGTGGGCTGCGGGGATCGCCAGCGCCGACTCCACCACCGCCAGCGCCTGGTCCGGGACGCCGTTGGCCAGCAGGGTCTTGGCCGTGACGCATTGGTGTTTGGCGGTGTCCAACTCGTCGGGGGCCTGGCCGTGCGCGAGGTGCGCTTGGACGACCTCCAGCGCCTCGGTGAACTCGCCGAGTTGCAGCAGCGCCTCGGCCAGCAGCGCCGCGTGGTCCAGCGCCATGGCGCCCTCGCCCACCTCCTGCGCCCGGGCCAGCGCGTCGCGGGCCACCGCTGCGGCCTCGGCCGGCCGACCGTGGGTGAGGAACAATTCCACCCGTGCCCGGTCGGTGAGGACGAGGTACTCGTCC
>JAUPKO010000673.1 GCA_030837395.1 Actinomycetota bacterium
GAAAAGCTTGCGCACCCGGGAATCCGGAAGGCCGCAGCGTGGTTCTACGCAGCCGAGTACATCTGGCGGTACGCCTCAAAGGTGGCACCGCAGGTCCGTCATCGCACCGTGGTGATCTGTGACCGCTACGTCTACGATCTGCGCGACTCACCGTGGCCCGGATCACCGGCAGCGCGAGTGGTGGCGGCGGTCGTGCCGGCGCCGGATGTGCTGATACTGCCCGATGCACCGGCGTCGGTGATCCACACCCGTAAACCGGAGCGCCCAGAGTGGCAGCAGGCCCGTCAGCAGGCCGACTTCCGAGCCCTGCTGGCCGAGCAACCGGCCCGGGTCACCGAGTTGATCCTGGACACCTCCGGTGCCACCGCGGATCCGGTGGCTCCCGCGGTCGCGGCAGTCATCCGGGCGGCCCACCAACCCCGAGGTTCGCTCCGCGAATGATCTATTCGCGCCGCGGCACCAGACTGATGGCCGAGTCCAGTGTGCTCGGACTCGTGGTTGGTCTACTGGTGGTCGGCCCGTGGATCGGCGACGGGTACCTGCTGTTGCTGGACTGGGTGAGCGGGCCGAATCAAACCCTGACACCGGGGGTCTACGGGCTGTCCGGATCTGCGCTGGATGCCATGCCGTTTCGGCTGGCCACTCAGGCAGTGCGGACGCTGGTGGGTCCGGCGGTGACAGCGTGGCTGATCATTCTCATCTTCTTCCCGCTGGCGGCCGGCGGTATCGCTGCGGCCACTCGAGGAAGTCGATGGCGTGTGTACCCCGCGGTCATCCTGTTCATCTGCAACCCGTTCGTCGTCGACCGGGTGCGGGCCGGCCATGTGTCGGTGCTGCTGGCGCTGGCCTTGCTGCCCTGGATCTTCACGTCCGCGGTGCATGCCCGTAAACAGGGAAAATGGTTCGCCGTGCGACCGGCGCTCTGGTACTCGCTGGCGATGGCGATCAGCCCGCACGCGGCCTGGCTCGGCGGCGTCACCCTGATTGCGGTGATGCTGCTGCCCCGGCCGGGGTGGCGGGATTTGATCCGCACCCTGCAGACGGTGCTGACGGCCGGCCTCGTGTACGGCTACGCGCTGGTCCTGTGGCTGACTGGTTCGAAGACGTTGGATGTGACGGATCGCGACCTGCAGGCGTATGCGACGCATGAAGGACCGGGCGGGCTGATGGCCACAGTGCTGTCGTTGCAGGGGTTCTGGCGAGACTCCGGGGCCGACTGGGAACCGGCCGTCTCCGGCTGGGTGGTGCTGCCGGTGACCGTCCTGGTGGTGTCGCTGGTGATTGTCGGACTCGCCGCGCGGGTACGGGAGGATCCGCTGCGCGGGGCGCCACTGTTGGCGCTGACCGCCCTCGGCCTGCTGCTTGGGGCCGGGATTGCAGGTCCGTTGGGGGGTCTGTACGGCTTCGCCTTCGACCATCTGCCGCTGTTTGAGGCCATGCGCGAGCAGCAGAAATGGTTGACCTTGGCGGTGATGGGATACGCGGTGGGTTTCGGCGCCGCAGTGGAGGCGATCGCCACCCGGCTCACGCCAGCAGACGACCAGCGATCCCCTCGGGCACGGTGGTCGCGTCCGGTCGCGGTAGCGTGCGCGGCGCTACCGGCGTTGGTCGCTCCAAGCCTGCTCTGGGGGTTGGGCGGGTCGGTCAGCACGAGCCACTACCCCGAGTCGTGGGCGCGGGCGGAGGCCGTGATGGGTTCCGGCAGTGGCGGAGTACTGTTCCTACCGTGGCACGCCTACCAACCGTTTGACTTCACGTCTCAGCGCACCATCGCGACACCCGCGTCCGCCTACTTCTCCCGACCGGCGCTGGTCAGCGACGCAGTGGAACTGCCGGTGCTCCGATCGGATTCCACCTCCCGGCGCACCGCCTACGTCGACCGAGTCGTTGCCGTGGCCGGGGACAATGCCCTCGGACGGCTGGTGGCGCCGCTCGGGATCGAGTGGATCGCGGTGGCGAAGAATTCGGATAGCCCGATGTACTCCTGGGTGGCTTCGCAGCCAGGGTTGGAACGCGTCGACGTCGGCGCGGAACTCGAGCTCTACCGGGTGATTCCGCGCGGCGTCGGCCGGGTGGTGAACGCCCGGAACCTGACCTTCGATCAACTACTCGCGCAAGCGGCCGTTGGCGCAGTGGGTAGCGAGGCCATCCTCGATCCAGCCACCGTAACAGTCCCGGCACCAGGCCGAAGCGATGCCACCGGAGGTATCTCGCAGCCGAATCCGACCACCTGGCGGGTGACACCGGGCGATGCCGGCTGGGTGGTTATCCCGGCGGAATGGTCGCCTGGTTGGCAGGTGGACGGCAGGAGCGGAGTGCCTACTCTCGCGGGGACGATCGCGTTTGAATTGGCTGCCGACGGCGTGGACATCGTCTTCGCGCCCTGGCGGGTGCTCCGACCGGCGCTGAGCATCTCGGTCGGCGCCCTGCTGCTGCTGATTGCCGCCGGCATTCTGGAGCACCGGACCGAGGCCCGACGGCTATTGGGCACCGGCGGCGCGGGCACA
>JAUPKO010000674.1 GCA_030837395.1 Actinomycetota bacterium
GTGCTGTCGAGGCCGTCATCAGCCGCACCGCACAGATCCATGGCGAAGAAGCAGGACATTGCGTTCATGGCCACAGCGGCGCGCCGCGCAGAGGTGCAACGGTTGCGGCCAAGTTTGGCAAAGATGAGGCCCGCAGAGATCTCGCTGCGGGACATCGGGTTCAGCCTGGGCGTCGATCAGGCGTCAGGCTGGCGCATCTTGGCGTCGGGGGAGGACGGCATCCTGGCGGTGATGGCCCCCCGGTCGGGCAAGACAACAGCACTGGCGATTCCCTTGATCCTGAGCGCACCCGGCCCTGTCTTGGCGACCAGCAATAAGAATGATCTGTGGCTTGCGACGAAGACGATCCGCGAGGAACAGACCGGTGAAACGGTGTGGGTGTTTGATCCGCAGGGAATCGTGCGTGAAGAACAGTCCTGGTGGTGGAACATCCTCTACGGCGTTGACAACATCGCCGATGCGAAGCGGCTGGCGCAGCATTTCGTTGGGACCGTTGAGCCGGAGAAGAAGGACATCTGGGGACCGTCGGCCGCCCGACTTCTAGCCAGTCTGTTTATCGCCGCCAACCACGCCAACAAGCCGGTGTCGGTTGTGAATCAATGGCTATCGGCACAAACGTCTCGCCAGCCCATTGACCTCTTGTTCGAGGCGGGGTTCCCCGAAGCCGCAGCTGCGCTGGAGGCAGGCCAACGCGATGCACCCGAGACGCGTTCGTCGGTCTACTTCACCGCTCTGGCGGCTACACAGTGCCTCGACGACCCCGACATCACCAAGTGGGTGACTCCGGGTACGGCGGCTTGCACCTTCGACCCGGAGGCATTCGTGGTCAGCCGCCAAACGCTGCTGATGATGAGCAAGGAAGCCGGGGGTAGCGCCGCGCCGCTTGTCGCCGCGCTAGCTGACCGCGTGCTTCGCGCGGCCGCTATCGAGTCAGAAACGCGCGTGCCTGGCCTGCGCCTGGACCCGCCGCTGCTCGCGTTGCTCGATGAGGCCGCGAACGTCGCACCGATTGGCGACCTGCCCGAGCTGTATTCCCATGCTGGCTCTCGCGGCATCGTCCTTGTCACCATCCTGCAGTCGTACTCCCAAGGAAAGAAGGTGTGGGGCGAAAACGGAATGGATAGCTTGTGGTCGGCATCGACGATCAAACTGATCGGGGCAGGCATCGACGACGTTGGCCTGGCGGAGAAGATCTCCAAATTGGTGGGTGAGCACGATGTCTCCACGGTGTCGGTATCGACCGCCGCCGGAAAACGCACCACGACGACGTCGCTTCGCCAGCAACGAATCCTGTCAGTCTCCGAGGTGCGGGCCTTGGAGAAGGGCACCGCGCTGGTGTTTGCAAGTGGCACGAAACCCGTCCTAGCCAAAACTCAGGGATGGTGGCTTGGTGAGTACGCCGAGGCCGTTACCGACGCGATAGAGCGTGGCGAAAAGACTCTCGTTGAACGCAACCGGCGGCATGCCGAGAAGCAGCAACGCGCACGTCGGGCAGAGATGAGGACACCATGACCGAGGCAGATGCCATGACCGCTGCAGAGCTACGTGTCGCACTAGCGATGGTTGAAATGGACCTGCAGCAGGCCCGCCAGGAGAATCTTCGCTTTGAAGCACTAGCGAAGGAAGCAGCCGCGAGCGCCGGTACCAAGTCGGCGCCCGACACTGAAGACAAGGCCACACCGGCCCCGATACCCATGAAGTATTCGTGTACCCGCGATTGGGTATACGGCTGGTTGTCCGGCATGACACACAAACCGCTCATGCGGTGGTGCGACCAGTGGGACCACCATCCCGAGGCCGTCGTGCGCCTCACCGCGCTGTGGCAAAGCTGGGAAGTAGCGCGCGCGAATCCGTCACCGCTGGAAATGTCACGCTGGATTCTGGAGCATCTCGACCGCCATATGGAAGTGCTCACTTCCATTGAGGGCCCATTTACTGAATGTGGCCGTCAGGGCCACGTCATTCCCAGGGCTGCGGTACCACCGGAGACCGAACAGATCATCGTGCCCGACCGACAACTGCAGCGGGCTTAGCCGCCGCTGCGATCGGGGGTTGATGGGTTGCCACCGCTGCGGGGAGATCCGGTTGTGCCCTTGGGAATGCCTGCGCTGCGTAGCTGTTCGCGCGAGCCAGGTGGGAACCACCGTCGGCCTGCCCCACCCGGTGCTCATCGACTGCGGGCGTCAAGCGGTCATCCGGTGTGGCCATGGCGTCGTGAGCGTCAAGCTGGGCATCACCAGCTGCACGCATGGCGCTGGTGTCCGTTGTTTCATGCCCGACTGCCCTGCGAGAGCGTTCAGCGGCGACGTCGGCCTCGGACAGTCGCCCGTCGATCGCTGCCCACTCCATCGCCGTATGTTCATCTGGCAGGTCAGAAAGGCGGTCGCCCTCAACCAATCTCCGCCGTTCGCCGATCGTGTCGTCGAAATGCTCCGCGCTCACTGAGTGGGCGTCGCTGACCACGAACGTGCCGTCGCCGCGCTGAGCGGCCACGATGACTTCACCGCGTTCTGCTGCGGCAAGCATCGCGCTTTGACGGTCTGCCCCAGCGGCAATCGCTTCGCGATAAGCGGTACCGATTTGCGGGTAGCGCCGTTGCATCGCATCAACGGCTTTCGGGTCACCAGCTGCCACATCGCGAACCAGCTGGCGCGGCGACGGTGGTGTTCCGTTGCGCCGTTTCAGATTCGCAGCCATACGAGCGACGGCGAGCGCGATCGTCGCGCCATGCCCCACGTGCCCGCCTGCCTCTGCATGGGGGTCCTCAATGCTGGTGTCGGTCATCGGCCACGTCCTTTCGGTTCATGGCCAGTGTTGGCGGTGTAGCCCTCGTTGCCAAGGGGTTTCTGATTACCGGCTGCTCTAACAGCGTCGTCCAGCCAGGTGGGCGCCGTTGTCGTCGCTGGAGTGGGTGGCACAGGTTGGTGTCCAAGGACGGCCAGGTGTTCACCTATGAGTGCGCGAGTACCAGCGGCTGATGCTTGTTGGGAGATCAAGCCTTGACGTTCCCGACGTTGCTCCAGAGCTGCGGCCAGCTGCATTGCCGCGACGAGGATGTCCACGATCTGCTGCTGCGTTCGATCCCCTGCGGCACCCTTGAGGACGTGCAGGGCTCTGGCCGCTTGCAGTAGCCCATTACTGCCCGCCCCGAACTGCGGTGCCATCACCGGGTCGGCGCTGTGGGTGAACCGTTCAGCGATTGTGGTCAGCGGCCCACCAGCCACACCCTCGGCACCTGACGCCAATGAGGACAGAGCCACACCAGCGGCCGCAGCCGTGGCCTCGGCGTCGGCAGGGAAACTGTCCGAGGCCAGGAACTGCCCACCCATCGCGAACTTCCCCAGCATCGTGTCGGTGTCCATCTGTTCAGCTGGTGGACCCACCCGTGGGAGGGCATCCCAGCCCTGACGGAGCCGGGGCAGCGACTGCCCGGACAACGACGAACCGGAATAGGTGATCGCGTTCCCGTCGGCGTCTGCCTGTCCGCGGAAGCCAACCGAATAGCCGGTCACCTGATCGGGGTTCGTCGTCGACATGCGGACCTTCACCACCAGACCACCGTCACGTAAGCGGGCGAAGAACTGCTCATCGTTAGCCGACTCATTCGCAGCGACCCGCACCGCGCGCGACAGATACGTGCGAGTGTCTTCAGACGCGGGTGGAGACAAGTACGCAGCCTTATCTGCCGCCCCCAACGCAGGGGAACTCGCCCACATACGGCGCAGCCGGGGCAACGACTGTCCATGTAGTTCACTGCCCGTCCAGCGTCCCGTGTCACTAGACACCGCGTATCCGCGAATCGCCCCACTGCCACGCTCGCGCGCTGCATGCACCACTAGCCCGTTGGCTTCCAACAAGGCGAAGAACTCTTTGTCGGTGTGTGCCTTCGCCGCGGCCGCGCGCACAGTGGCAGCCACAGCGACGCCATCGGCATCCAAATCGGCCCCGGACATTCGCCGCGCTTTCGGACGTTCCCCTTGCGCTGGTTGCGTCAAACTACTGGCCTGACCGGCAGCCGGGGTCACCGTCAAACCCAGCCGCTGTTCCCACTCCAACGCCCCCGCCCGCAACGCCATGAAGTCCCCGCGAATATTCGGAATGCGACCGTCCTGGCGGACCAACGTCGCCGCAATATGAATGTGATCGTTGCCCTCTTTCGATAGCCCGTGGCGCACCGCGACCCACCGGCATCCGTGCGGGTCACCGGCTGGGGCGATCCCCACCCGATCCATCATGTCCTCGGCGACTCGGGCCCATTCCGCGTCAGACAGAAGGCGATCATTTGGCCCGGTCGACAACGTCACGTGATACACGTGCGGGTCCGACATGCTCACCCCAGCCCACGCCAACGGGTCAGTCAAACGCCCCGCCAGCGCCGACACCGACACCGAACGCCCGCCATCGGAATGCACAAAAAGCTCCGGCTCCAACCCCACCAAATCATCTGGGGACCAACCCGCGACCAGGTGCGGGTTGTCATGCTCGTTCGCTTTTCCCCGACCATACAAATACCGCAGCAACCCGCCCACATCACAGCCATACGTCGCCGGTCCACCTGCCGCCTTCGCAGGGGCTTTCAACACCTTCGTAATCACCGAGACGATCCAGCCCGTAGATGGTCAAGCTCCCCATCGACACGGTCCACAGTCTCGCGAATGTAGGACCACAACGCGCCCGCCTGAGCGGCCTCCACAGGCTGTCCGTCGTTCACCCCGCGGGCGATCTGGTTGACGTTGTTTCCAATCGCCGCCAGCTGCGCCCTCACCCGACCCAGCGCCAACATCTTCTCGCGAGCGACAATCGCAGCGAGTTCACGATCGGCGCTCTCACCCCGGTTCTGCCCCTGCGGTACGCCGTTCGTTGCGACTGCAACCCCAACCTCAGCCAGCCACGTCGACGGCGTCTGACCCGCCGCCCGCGCCGCCTCAGCCACAGCACTGGCCTCTTCCTCAGACAACCGAACATTGACCCGCGCATCCCGGCGCCCTGCCTTCAAGTGCCCCCGGTACGCACCGCCCGCCCGTCCCTTGCTGCTGTGGCCGCGCTCGGCCGCAGCAGCCACAGCGCCCCGACCCTTCGTCGCGCGCTCGACATCGGCCATGAGCACAGGCTACCGCCGCGAAACCACCGATGCAAGCAAATGGTAACCATTTGCACTATCTCGCTCCCGCTCTACTCTCACCGTAGGTCCGTTCCCGAAATTAGTGGCGTGGGAATCCCAAACTCCGTTTACATCGGGACGGGCGTGCGCCTAACGTGCAACTGGGCACCGCATTCGGTGGTGAACAGACGCCAACAAAAAGAGGGTCAGGTGCTGATTGTGGACACACAATTGACGGCAGTCACTCCGTCGCTCAGGCGTCACCAGGGCGGACCCACAGGACGTGTGAGCCAGTGAACGACAAGCATGAACCCGACGACGAACAACTGAGCCTGAACTTCCTGTGGGGCTCCAACGAGGAGGAACGAGATGAACAAGTACGGAACCCTGGCGATGAATCATTGGAAGGACGTCGACCCACAGCGCTACAACGAGATCCCGAACCCGACGGAGTTCTTTTCGACATTGGGCGACCAAGTCGAACAACAAGTGACCGACCTGACCTACCGGATCGCCGGACCCGACAGCAAGACAGAGGGCTACCTGGGCAAAGTGGGTCGACTGAACACCTCACGGATGCAGGCCGAGGAGATCGTCCTGGCCGACCTGGTGTGGATCACCCCGAGCGAGGACGAGGACGAGTCCACGGATTCACCGGACCCGTGGGGAGCCATGGACCGGATTCACCAACAGCAGGAGAACGACGAAATGATGGCGATGACGAACGAGGAATGGGACAACCGCCAGTAGCAGACCTGCCCCACTTTCGTCCATCCTCGGTCGACGATCTGGCTCCCTCTGGAGCCAAGGGTCGAGCCATCGCGAACTTGGTGAGCATTGATCTGGTTCGCCGCCTCGACGCCGAGAGGCGAGCGGCCACCGAATCGGAGCAGGCTCAGCTGGCCAGGTTCGGATCGTGGGGGGCGATTCCGGAGATCTTTGACGAAAGCAAACCCCAGTGGACACGTGAACGTGATCGGCTCAAAGAACTGCTCACCGACACCGAATACGCTGCCGCGTCACGGACCACCATTAACGCCCACTACACCGACCCGGTCATTGCAGCCGCCATGTGGGACACCGTCACCGAGTTGGGCTTCGATGGTGGAGACGTTCTGGAACCCGGCTGCGGGTCCGGGCATTTCATCGGCCTTGCGCCAGAGGGTGCGCGCATGGTCGGTGTGGAACTGGACCCGATCTCGGCGAAGGTCGCCTCGTACTTGTATCCGTCAGCGGTAATCCGCACCGAGTCGTTCGCCGACACCCGTCTGCCCGATGGAACCTTCGACGTCGCGATTGGCAACGTTCCCTTCGACAAAGTGAGCTTGTCTGATCCTCGGCACAACCTTGCCGGTCACTCGATGCACAACCACTTCCTCGTCAAGTCTGTGGCGCTGACTCGACCGGGTGGACTCATCGTTGCCCTGACCTCGCGGTACACCCTCGACGCGCAGAACCCGTCAGCGCGTCGAGCCATTCACGACCACGCCGATCTACTCGGAGCCATCCGGCTGCCGACCGGTGCCCACCAGCGCATGGCTGGAACGCAGGCGGTCACCGATCTGCTGATTCTTCGAAAACGACCCGAAGGTCAACGGCCCCGCGATGACGCCTGGGTCACCACGACCCCACGGATGATTGACGGTGAGAAGGTCCGCATCAACACCTACTTCGATGTCA
>JAUPKO010000675.1 GCA_030837395.1 Actinomycetota bacterium
GAGTCGACCAGGCGAACACGGCCCGCTCGAAAATAGCCCATGATCTGAGAAAACAGCGTGGCAGGTACAGGATTCGAATCCGTAAAATGGTCGCTGGGTGGGCATCGCGCCGACCTGCTGAAAACAACCTCTGGCCTGCACTGATAGCCTCCGGTCGTCAGTCAGACTCATGCAGTCTGATGCAGCCTCATACAGGTTCATTTGGCACGTTCATGGCACGCGAGAGGGGAACCCATGACACAGCAGCGCACCTTCGGCAACATCCGCAAGCTGCCGTCAGGCCGCTACCAAGCCCGCTACACCGGCCCAGGCGGAATCCACGTCAAAGCCGACCACACCTTCGCCACCAAGATCGACGCTGAAGCCTGGCTCGCCGACCGCCGCCGACAGATCGACCGCAACCTGTGGGATCCCGAAGCCGCCGCACAAACCCGGCCACGCGCCACCTTCGCCGACTACTCACGCGAATGGCTCGAACAACGCCAAGTCGCCGGAAGGCCCATCCGCGAACGCACACGAAGCGAATACCGCAGCCTGCTCGACCGGCTGATCCTCCCCGCATTCGGGCACCGGGAACTCACCGCCATCCGGCCCGCCGACGTGAGGGCATGGCACGCCACCACCGCCGTCGGCAAGCCCACCCAGAGGGCGCACGCCTACGCCCTGTTCATGTCGATCATGGCGACGGCGGTGGCCGACGAATACATCGACGCCAATCCCGCCCGGATCCGTGGAGCCTCCACAGTCAAGCGCGCCCGTGACATCCGGCCCGCCAGTGTCACCGAGATCGCGGCCCTCACCGAGAAGATGCCCGAACGGCTCCAACTGATGGTCACCCTCGCTTCCTGGTGCGCCATGCGATTCGGCGAAACCGTCGAACTACGCCGCCGAGACATCGACCTCGAAGCCGGGGTCATCCGAATCCGCCGCGCCGCCGTCAGAGTCAATGGGAAATACGTTGTCGGGCAAACCAAGTCGACGGCAGGAACCCGCGACGTTGCCATCCCGCCGCACCTACTCCCCCAGTTCCGCGAACACCTTGTACGGCATGCCGCGCCCGGCAAGGACGGCCTGCTGTTCGCAGCCGACAACGGAGGACACCTCCACCCGAGCGTCCACCAGCGCGCCTGGTACACCGCCCGTGCCGCCGTCGACCGCGAAGACCTCCGCTGGCACGACCTGCGCCACTCCGGTGCCGTGCTGGCCGCAGCCACAGGTGCCAGCCTCGCCGAATTGATGGCACGCCTCGGCCACAGCACACCCGGCGCTGCAATGCGTTACCAGCACGCCGTCAACGGCTCCGATAGGGCTGTTGCCGAACGCCTTTCAGCACTAGCCCTGTAAGCCCGCGCAACGTCGCACAAACAGCGGCCAGGTGGTCAGAGATTGATCGCCTGGCCGCGCCCTTATGCGCGACACACCGAATGCGGTTCTGCCACATGTAGACTCGCAGCATCTCGGACGAGGCCGCATCACTTGCTAGCTCACGACAACACGCGGAACCAACTCGACCGAGGTGAGCCACAGGGTCACACGCTCCGACAAACTTCATAAGAGTCCGGTTCAGCGGAAGCACCGACATCGTGGGTGGTGGTCTTCCGGGGTCTGGTCGAAACAACGCCAACCGTTGTCGACTGGAACCTGCACGCGCTGAACAAGCCAGTCGGCACGCCCCGACCGGAACGGAACATCGCTGTGACTCAAACCCACGCCGCACCAGGCACATTCATCACCATCGCCCAGGCCGCCGACTACCTCGGCGTCAACCCCGCCACCATCAGGCTGATGATCGCCGACGGCAGACTCAAGGCGTACAGCCTCGGGCACCGAGTCGTCAGGCTCCGCGTCTCCGAGATCGACGCGGCCCTGCGCCCCTACGGCGGCGGCGCACAGTGACTAGCCGCACCATGCCGTCCATGAACGCCATCATCGACTACTGGCGCAGCCAAGACCGGCCAGAGATCTACTCCCACGTCATCGGCTGGGGAGAGCCGTTCTGCTTCGCCTGCAACTGGCTGCCACCCGTCCATGACGGCAGACCAGACTCGTGGACGAAGGCCGGAAGTTGGCTCGATAAAGCGCACCTCCACGACCGCATCGACGGCGGGGCGGACGAACCGCACAATCTCGTCCCGCTGTGCCACCTGTGCCACCACGCCATGCCTGCCTTCGGACGATACGGGGACTACAAGACAGCAGTCGACGCGACCGCCGCTGCCTGGCAATGGGTTACAGACCGACCAGACAAAGGCTTCTTCCAAATGTGGACTGACGCCACCCTCTGGGGGAAGAAACCCAACAGGGCGACAACCCTCGTCCGCGCCAAGATGCGTTACCTCGAAGCAGTCCAGCAGATCCGGCAGGACGCCCAATGAAAGCGGAAAGCCGCCCCAGACAAGCCGGGGCGGCTCCACCGCAAGCCCATCCGCTTCCCAACCGAAGGACTGGACATGAGTTTACCGCCCGAACCGCTCACGGCCACAGACACACTCGACTACCTGAAGGCCATCTACGGCACCACCGAGGGAGTCGCTCACCTCGCAGTCGGCTGCGACCCGCACCTCGACACAAACGGCAAGTACACCCACCGAGCCTGGGTGCCGACCACCTTCTCCTGGCCAGCCGAAGCCGACCAGCTCGCCGCCGAGATCACCCGCGAAGCCGCACACGCCGACGTGTACGCCTGCCCCTACCTCATGTGGGCCGGGAAACGCAGCAAAGGCGCAGCCGTCGAACGTCGCCTCATCCACTGCGACTACGACGGCCCACTCGACACCGAACGAGTGACCGCCACAGGCGGATTCGCCGTCGCATCCGGCAGCGAAGGGCATGCACACGTGTACGTGCCGCTGGCCGGGCCGGTCACCGCCGTCGAGCACGAAGCCCTGTGCAGGGCGCTCGGCGACTACCTCGGCCCGCACGCCGACAGCAAGGTGCGCGACAACGACGTGCTGCGCCCGCCCGGCACCTGGAACCACAAACCGACCGCCAACGGCCAGCAGCCCGCCCCAGTCACATGGCTGGTCAAGCCGAACGGGGTGCGGGTCGACCCGCAGACGCTGGAGGTGATCCTCGGCGCTGCACCACAACCCGACCCGGCGGCACCAGCCGAGGCGACAACCCAACAAGCGCCACCCGTTGACCTCGACCTGCCCGAGCGGGTCGCCACAGCCGTCGCCAACGTCAGCGGTGACCGCTCAGCGGACATCGCCCGCATCGTCGGCGCGTGCGCCGACTCGAATCTGCAACTGCCGCATGCCCGCCGCATCGTCGGCCAGCGAGCCGACCTTGTGCAGAAACTCGCCGAGATGAAAGGACGCGACGACGTTCTGCAGTGCTGGCTCAAAGCCATTGATAGCCGCCAGCAGGCCCGCAGGGAAAGGCCAGGCGGGAACGCGGCGACATGGTTCGACCCGTGCACCGACGACGGAGGAGGGAAGCCGCTCAGCGAGCAGCGTTTCGGCGACGTGACCCACCTCGAAGCCGACTTCTGGGAACGGCCATCCCTCAACCGGATTCACACCGCAGCGAAGACACGCCTCGCCAGCCCGTGGGCTGTCCTCGGCATCGCCGCCTGCTACGCGCTGCACCTCGTCCCTCCCGGATGGGTGCTGCCGCCGCTGATCGGCGGGCCGGGCAGCCTCAACTGGTTCGTCGCACTGTGCGCGGTGTCCGGCGGTGGGAAGAACTCAGCCGCCGCCGTCGCGAAAGAACTCCTCGGAAGGCCCGTGTTCGACGTGAACGTCGGATCAGGTGAAGGACTCGTCGCGAAATACGTCATCAAAGGCGGAAAGGGTGAACCGGAAGGGCAGCGGCCCGCCGTGCACTTCAACGTCGCCGAGGTCGGCATGCTCGGTGCGCTGAAGGATCGCAGCGGCTCCACCCTGATGCCAACCGTGCTGGAAGCGTTCAGCGGCGGCAAGCTCGGTTTCGCCTACGCGACCGCCGGTAAGGATCGCCACCTCGACGAGCACACCTACCGGCTCACGATGCACGTCGGTGTGCAGCCCGCGAAGGCCGCTGTGCTGCTCGACGACGCGGACAGCGGCACCCCGCAACGGTTCATGTGGTTCCCGGCGAAAGACGTTCACGCGACCGAACACCCGGCACAGGTGTGGGACGGCGTGGCGCTCGACCTGTCGGAGGTGTTGCCGCAGACCGTCTACCCTGCGTGGGACTTGACGGTTCCCGAAGAGGCTGCCGCGCAGATCAAGTCGGAGTATGTGAAGTCGGCGCGCGGTGAGCAGGACGCGCTCGACGGGCATGCGTTGTTCTGTCGGGAGAAGTTCGCCTACGCGCTGGCGATCCTCGACAACCGGATCGCGATGACCGCCGAGGACTGGCGGCTCAGCGGCATCGCCTCCGAAGTGTCGTCGTTCATGCGCGGGCAGGTCGTCGCCGAGCTGGCGCGCGGTGAGCGGTCGAGGGCCGAGAAGCGCGGAGTGCTGCGGGGTGTCACGCAGGCGGCAGCCGACAGCGAGAAGCAGGCCGTTGAAGCCGAGCAGATCGGCTCGGCGCTGAAGTGGGCGCTGACGAAGATCGGTGAGGCCGGTGGCCGGATGAAGACGCGCGACCTCGCCCACAAGTACGACTCGAAGAAGCGTGCAGTGTTGAAGGCGGCGCTCGACTTCGGTGCGGGCCTGGGCCAGCTTCGCCTGCTCGACGACCGCGTCACCTGGGAGAAGGTCACCGAATGAGCCACGCCAGCAAACGCCAATCTTGTGGGAGTAAAGATGTGGGAGTTCCCACAGGGTTGTTGTGGGAGTGTGTCTTTCGGGCACAGGGTCGGTCGGCGGTGATCCGCCAGGAATGCCTGCGACCTGCTAAAACAGTATCTTCTTCTGTTGTTGCATTTGGGGATTATTCTCCCACTTTTTTCAGGGTCACTCCCACACTCCCACACTCCCACAAACTCCCACAGCTACGGCGAAACGACTGTCCACCAGCAACATTCGAACAACCAAGAACAGGAGACCCTGTGCCCAGAAGCAGACCCGTCACCCCTTACCGCCGACCCGGCAGGCAACCCGACCGGCGAGCCGACTGGCTCGACCTCGTCGGCGCGATCCTCGACGGCAGCCCCGCCCTGCCCGGAGCGGCATGCCGACACCGGCCCGCCCTTTTCGACCCAGACAGCGGCGACCCCGACACCGCCGCCCGGCTGTGCCAGACCTGCCCGGTACTCGACCCGTGCCGACGGTGGGCCGAACGCCAACCTGCAGGACAACTCTGCGGTGTCGTCGCTGCACGCCTCTACGGCTTCGACAACCGCCGCGAGGTGACCGCGTGACCGTCCAGCCCGAGCAGTTGTTCCCCGACGACTCCGACATGGCGGCGATGAGGGCGGCGGTCACCGCCTACGTCACCGGCGACCTCGTCGGCATCGACGTGGCGCTCGCCGACGCTCAGAAGCGTGGACGCTCAATGCAGTTCATCGCCGCCTCATGGGCGCAGCTCGCCCACGCCTACGACCTCGTCGGGCAGGAATCCGACCAGGCTCTCGCAGAATGGCGCGAGGGAATCCTGTTCCACCTCAAAGCAAACGAAGGGAACGACCAGCCATGACCGAACAACACAACGACCCCGCAGACGGGCCTGAGACTGAGCATGTGCCAACAGAATCCGACCAGGCACCGCAGGCAGCCGACAGCACCGAATCCGACGGCAGCGGCCAGCACAGGCCCGAACGACCCGACGACGAGAAGTGGCGGCAACGGTTCCGGCAGGCCGAAGCGCAGCTCGCCGTCGCCCATGCCCGCATCGACGTGAACAACCAGCGCGAGGCAGAACGCCACGCCGCGATCGTCCTCTCCGACCCCTCCGACCTGTGGCGCGACGGTGTCACCGCCGACCAGCTCGTCGGAGACGACGGACTGGTCGACCCGCAGCTCGTCGCCGAAGCCGCACAGCAAGTCGCCGAACAGCATCCGCACTGGCGGCGACCCTCACCCGTGATCGGAGCGCCAGCGCACAACGTCACCGCCGACGACCCGATCCCCAGCCGAGGCTCCGCCC
>JAUPKO010000676.1 GCA_030837395.1 Actinomycetota bacterium
CGCGGCCAAACACCCGACGACCATCTTGGACGTCCGACGGGTGCTGTCGCGCATCATGTTGCAGATGTGCCTGCAGCCGGGCCTCTACCACGTGTACTCGGACCTGCTCGACTTCGACGGGGACGAACTGTACTTCACCCCCGTGGGGTCACTGGCCGGATCGACCTTCGGCGACTGCCTGGGGGCCTACCCCAATTCCGCCCCGATCGGCCTGCGCTCAGCCGCCGGCATCCAGCTGCACCCCGACCTGACGGTCACCCTGGCTGCGGGCGACGAACTCGTCGTCATCACGGCCGACGACGACACCGCGGTGGTCGGGCAGCCCGTACCAATCACTGAGGCGGCCATCGCCGCAAGCCCCGTGCCAACCGGCGGGCCGACCGCAGCTCCAGCCACGGCGGGGATGCTGGACCGGCCCACTCGCTGGCTGTTCGTCGGCTGGTCGGAGACTCTGCCGGACCTGCTCAGCGAACTGGACGCCTACTGCCACGCCTCGGCCGTGGCCGAAGTGCTCATCGCCGAGTGCCACCGGAGCCGCGCCGAACTGGTCACGCCAGCATCGCTCACCCAGGTGCAGGTGACGTTCCGGACTTGGCCGCCGGAGTACGACACCTCCCGCATGCTCGGCCAACTGGATGTGGGCGGCCGGGACTTCATCGTCATCTTCAACCAGGGCGAGCGCGGCACGGGGAGCTCACCGGACGCATCGACCCTGCTGATCCTGCTGCACCTTCGGCAACTGCTCGGCCCGGCGGACGCGACCGACGAGCCGGTGGTGATCACCGAGCTGCTGGATGAGAGCTACCGCAAGATCGCCGACAGCGTCGACGCCAAGGACATGGTGGTTTCCTCCGAGATGGTCGCCATGATGCTGGCCCAACTCACGGAGACGCCTGACCTGCTGCCGATCTTCGAGGACCTCTGGGACGCCGAGGGGTCGGAGGTCTACCTCAAGCCCGCCGACCGATACGTCACTGCGGGGGTCGAGGTGACCTACGCAACCGTCGTAGAGGCGGCCCGCCGCCGCGGCGAGGTAGCCATCGGATACCGGCTCACCGCCGAGCAGGACGACCGACGCACTCGTTACGGCGTCCACCTCAACCCGTCAAAGGGCGCCACGGTGACGTTGTGCCCGGGCGACCGGGTGATCGTGGTGTCGGCCGACGACACGCTGTGACGATCCGCCGTCCGACATCGGCGGCTACTTCTGGTCGGGCCGGACGATCGGGAACAGCAGTGTCTCGCGGATGTTCTTGCCGGTCAGGAACATGACCAGCCGGTCGATGCCCATACCTTGGCCACCGGTGGGTGGCATGCCATACTCCAACGCCCGCAAGAAGTCCTCGTCCAACTCCATCGCCTCGACGTCACCCGAGGCCGCCAGCAGACTCTGCGCGGTCAACCGCGCGCGCTGCTCGATCGGGTCGGTCAACTCGGTGTAGGCGGTGCCCAACTCGGCACCGAAGGCCACGAGGTCCCAGCGCTCGGCGACGCGAGGATCCGACGGCTTTTGCCGCGTCAGCGGTGACACTCCGGTCGGGAAGTCCTTGTAGAACGTCGGCATCGTGGTGGTCTCTTCGCAGAGGTGCTCGTACATCTCCAAGGTGACCTGGTCGGCATCCCAACCCGGGTCGAAGGGGATGTCGTGCTGCCGGCACAGGTCCTTCAGGGTGTCCAGCGGGGTGCCCGGGTCAACCTCGGTGCCGAGTTTGCGCGAGATGCCTTCGTGCAGCGTCATCACGCCCCACTCGCCGGAGATGTCGACCTCCTCGTACCCGCCATCTGGCAACGGGCGCCGGATCACCGGCCGGCCCCAGGCAGCCATCGCCGCCTCGATGATGAGTTCCCGGGTGAGCACCCGCATCGTGTCGTAGTCGCCGTAGGCGTCGTACATCTCCATCGAGGTGAACTCGGGGTTGTGGGTGGCGTCGGCACCCTCGTTGCGGAAGTTGCGGTTCATCTCGAACACCTTGGGCGCACCACCCACCAGCAACTTCTTGAGGTAGAGCTCAGGTGCGATTCTCATGTACAGCCGCATGTCGTAGGCGTTGATGTGGGTGGTGAACGGCCGTGCGTTGGCGCCACCGTGGATCGGCTGCAGCATGGGTGTCTCGACCTCGAGGTAGCCTCGCCGCCACAAGGACTCACGCACCGATCGCACCACGCGCGTGCGCAACTCCAGCATCTCGCGGGACTCGTCGTTGACGATCAAGTCGACGTACCGCTGCCGCACGCGGGCCTCCGGGTCGGTCAGGCCCTTGTGCTTGTCCGGCAGCGGAACCAGGCACTTGGACGTCATCACCCAGGAGTCGACTAGCACGGACAATTCGCCCCGCTTGGACGTGATGACCTCGCCGGTGACACCGATCTGGTCGCCGAGGTCGACGAAGTGCTTCCAGTCCGTGAGGGACTGCTCGCCCACCTGGTCCAACGAAAGCATGACCTGCAGGCCGCCGGTGAAGTCCTTCACCTCCGCGAAGATGAGCTTGCCCGAGATCCGATTGCGCATCAGCCGGCCGCTGATGGCTACCACTCGGCCGGTCCGGGAGTCGGGTGCGAGGTCGGCGAACTCCGCCCTGATCGCAGCCACCTCGGTGTCCGGCTGGAACTGCGCCACGAAGGGGTCCATGCCCCGTTCCACCATGGCGTCGAGCTTCTCGCGGCGCACCCGCTCCTGCTCGGGCAGCCGTGCCAGCGGCGAAGATTCGGCGGCCAACTCTGCCTGGTCCTCGGCGTACCGCTCCTCATCGGCCGCGATCAGCGCCATCGGGGCGCCCTTGGCCCCTTCGAGCAACGGCGAGCCCGCAACGCCGCGGGAGCGCAGCATGGTCCGCAGATTGGTGTCCGGCAGGAAACCCTCGGCGATACCGGCGGCGAGACTCACCTTGGCCATGTCCCGGGCGGCGTCGAACAGCAGGTAGCGGGGCACCCACTCGGGGTTGTACTTGGCGTTGGCGCGGTAGAGGGACTCCAGCTGATACCAGCGCGAGGCAAACACCAGCGCCCCGCGGGTCATCCGCAGCACCGGCCCGGCACCGATCTCAGCACCTTCCTCAAACACCTCGCGCAGCACGGCGAAGTTCAGCGACGCCTTGTCCACGCCGATCTTGGAGCCGGCTTCCACCAATTGCGTCACCATGAACTCGACCACGCCGTTCTCGGACGTTCGAGCCCGGCGCATCATGTCCAGCGAGATTCCGCGTGCACCCCACGGCGAGAACGACAGCACCCCCTGCATCACACCGTCGGCGTCGAAGGCCTCCACCAGCACGCAGCGACCGTCGGAGGGGTCCGCCAGCCGACCCAGGGCCATCGAGAAGCCCCGCTCGTTTGAGGTGTCCCGAGTCCGGTCGCAGAACTCGACGACCTCCAGCATCTCCTCGTCGGGGACATCCGCGTGGCGGCGCACTCTGGCCGTGTACCCGGCACGATCCACCCGCGACACCGCCTGCCGAACGGCCCGGGCGTCGCGCCCCTCAAGGTTGAACTCGTGGAACTCCAGTACTGCCTCGTCGCCGAGGTGCAGCGCCAACAGCCCGGCGCGGTGATAGGCCTCGGCACCAACCTTGCTCGCGCCCATCACGGCGGTGGTCCAGCCATAGTGGCGTGCCTCCTCCAGCCATGCTTCGATGGCCGCTGGCCAGGCTTCCGGATCCCCCACGGGATCGGAACTGGCCAGACTGACTCCGTTGAGCACGCGGTAGGTGACTGCTGCCTTGCCCGAGGGCGAGAAGATGGCCGACTTGTCCCGCCGGGTCGCGAAGTAGCCCAGGGAGTCGTTCTCACCGTAGACGCGCAGCAAAGCGCGAATGGCCACCTCATCGCTCGGCGACAGCATGACCCGCTTGCGCTGGGGCCGGAACAGGTAGTAGGCCGCCGCGATCAGGGTGATGGCGCCGAGCAGTCCCGTGACAAAGATGATGAATCGAGGAGGTCGACCGGTCACCGGTTCGGTCGGTTCGAAACCGACCGGCGCCAACAGTTCCTGCACGGCGAACGACACGCGCGCGTCGGACGGCAACGTGCCCGGCACTGCGCTGGTCAGCAGCACGGTTACGCCGATGGTGATCAGCGAACCGATGACCAACACCGCGAGGGCCCGCCAACCGTTGCCCTTGGGCACGATCGCATAGAACTCGCGCCTAGAGACCAGCAGGATGCCCACCATCAGCAACGAGAATGCCATCGCGGCGACGGCTTCCCAGGGGAAGTCGAAACGCTCGAGTTCTGTGGCCTGCAGCACGCCATAGGCGATGAGGAGGAACAGCAGGAGAGCAATCTGGAAACACTCCAGCGTCAACAGAGTCCCCCAGGCCACCCGCTTGCGCCGGTAAAGCGCGTTCGCGACAATCGCCAGCAGCACACCCCACGTGAGATACGGGATGACGGGCAACGCGACGATCTCGGAGAAGGTTCGTAACCAGTCGTCGCGGCGCCGCAGCCACGGCACCAATGCGGTGACCACGGACAACGCCGAGATCACGTAGAGCACGATCGAGGCGTACCGCGGCACCTTGGACTGCCACCCGCTGCCGGGAACATACCGCCGTTGGGCCTCAAGGCGGGCGAGGTCCCTTGGGTCCGTCGCCACCGCAACCTCACCCGCAAGCGAGTCGGCCCTCGTCTCCTGCTCAGCCGTCGTGATCGCGTCGAGAGTCTCGGACATCACCGCTCCTGTGATCGTGGTGTGAATCCCAGATGCATCCTAGGCCGCCCGGGGCGGGCTGGTGTGACCATCCGGGGCGCTACTGCGGCTGCGGCGGCGACAGCGGGTCCCCGTTCGGCCGTGGCGCCAATTCCGGTAGGCCGTCGAATGCGGCCAAGCACTCGGCATTGGCCAGCGCGTGGGTGTTGCGCACTGGCCGCGCATTGACCACGTCGGCGACGGCGAGTTCGGCTAGCTTGCCCGAGCGGGTGCGCGGCAGATCGGTCGCGGCCAGGATCACCGCGGGCACGTGGCGGGGCGAGGCGTGGCTGCGCAATCGACTGCGGATGCGACCCCGTAGATCGTCGTCCAGCGTCGCGCCTTCGGCTAACCGGACGAACAGCACGATGCGGGTGTCGTCGTCGTACTCCTGGCCCACCGCCAACGCCTCGACGACCTCGTCAAACGACTCGACCTGCCGGTAGATCTCAGCTGTGCCGATCCGCACTCCGCCAGCGTTCAGTGTGGCATCGGAGCGGCCACTGATGACGATGCCACCGTGATTGGTCCACTGTGCGAAGTCCCCATGGGTCCACACCCCTGGATTCGCCTCGAAGTAGGCCGCACGGTATCGGGAGCCGTCGACGTCACCCCAGAAACCCAGTGGCATGCTCGGAAAGGTGTTGCGGCAGATGAGTTCACCCCGCTCGCCCGGACGATCACGCAACGACGCACCCTGGGAATCCACGACATCGACGTCGACGCCCAGGGCGGGCGTCTGGATCTCGCCGGCATAGACCGGGGCGGTCGGATCGCCCAGCACAAAGCAGCCGCAGATGTCCGTGCCGCCCGAGATGCTCGCCACATGCGCCTGTGGGGCAACCTCGCGGTAGAGCCACGCGAAGTCCTCGACGGCCAGCGGCGAACCAGTGGAGGCCACGGTCCGCAGGGAGCCCAAGTCGTGTTCAAGCGCCGGCCGTTGGCCTGCCTTGCGGCAGGCATCGAAGAATTTTGCGCTGGCACCGAAGAACGTCACCTGCTCGGCCTCGGCCAAGTCCCACAGGACGTGGCCATCCTCGTGCAGCGGGGACCCGTCGTAGAGCACGATGGTGGCCCCCACGGCCAACGCACCGACCAGCCAGTTCCACATCATCCAGCCGCAGGTCGTGAAGTAGAACACCGGATCGCCGGGCCTGATGTCGCTGTGCAGCACGTGCTCGGTCCAGCGCTTGAGCAACAGCCCGAGGGCGCTGTGCACGATGCACTTGGGCTGACCGGTGGTGCCCGAGGAGTACAGCACGAACCCTGGGTCGCGGTAGTGCCGCAGAACCATCGCCGACGCCGGCCCGGTCTGGTCCGGGCGTGGCCACAGGGCGACCGACACCTCCCGGCCCAGTGAACTGCCCGCGAGTTGCTCGGCGACCTCAGCCGGAGTGGCCAACTCTGGCACCACGACCACGAGCGTGACGCTGGGCAGGAGCGCCAGCACCTGCGGCAGCAGCTCCAGTCGCGGGTGCCGCTTGCCGCCGTAGCAGTAGCCGTCGGCCACGACCAGCACTGTGGGCGACACCTGGGCGAATCGATCGGCCAGTCCGACAGGCCC
>JAUPKO010000677.1 GCA_030837395.1 Actinomycetota bacterium
AGACATCGAAGACTGACAGCCGTCTGGCTGCTCGCTGTGCGGCGGTCGCTTCGCTGGGTGCGGCCGTGGTTCATGTCGCTGTCACGCCGATGCATTGGCGGGATTGGTTGCCGTCGGGGGTGTTCTTTGCGGTCCTCGCGACGTTCCAACTGATTTGGGCCCTTGTCGCTTGGTCGCGGCCGGGCACCTTGGTCTTTGCGGTCGGGATCGCGGCCAATGCGGGGGCGGCGGCGCTATGGGTCATGTCCTGCATCGCGGGGCCGCCGATGGGGCCGTCCGCGGGTCAGCCGGAAGCGGTGGGGACTGCGGGTATCGCTGTGCTGTTGCTGCAGTGCTACGTCGTCATGGGCGCAGCCTGGGCGTGGTCTCGGAAGTATGAGCCAGAAGAGGTGTCAGGTTTTGGACGGGCGTTGGTGTTGATGGGCGCCAACACGATAGTGGCTGGAGCCGTGACAGTGGGTCTGGTGGCCAGCCTGCAGGGTCACCACAACCATCACCATGGTGGAGCGGTCGAGGCGCAGGGTGGCCACCACGGCACCGATGAAGCCCGCATGGAAGGCCACGAGGCGCATATGGACGGTGACGCGCACATGGGTGGTGATGCGCACATGGAGGGCAATCACCGTCCTGCGGAGCCTCAGTCCCCGACTGCGGTCGGGGTGACGAAGGCGCCGCCTGGGGCACCGGAGGATGGGTTGCCGGTGACGGATATGGCACTTGATACCGACGCGGATCAACAGCCGGTCGCACCACCATCTGCTGACGCGACCCGGCCGGCTCCGGCCCCGGCGACGCCCGTTGCCCAACCGGCGCCGGCACCATCTCAGCCGGCCGCGCCGAATTCAGATCTCGAAGCTGACGGTCACCAACACCATCATGACGACTGAGTCCGCTTGGCTCCCGTGAACTAGTGGTGCCCGCTGTGCGGATCGGTCGGGCTTGCCTGGGAGGGCGAAGCGGAAGGTGTTGGTATGTCGAGAGTTACGACGCTGGCAGGTGCCGCGGCGGGTGGCCGCGGCGAGTAGCTGATACCGCTCGGTTGGGTGCCCACGGGGATAGGGGCCATCGCGGTCAGTGTGGACAGGTCGACCGCGGTGACGGTGTTGTCGTAGTTGTTGGTCACCCAGGCCCAATTACCTGAGGCGTCGATGACGACGCCGTGTGGCCCGGCCCCGGTGGCGACGGTCCCTCGGGTGGTCATCGCCGTGGTGTCGATGACCGACAGCGTGTGGCCTTGGGTGTCCTTCTTGCCCTGGTCGGCGGAGACCACCTGCGTGTCATTGGGGGTGAGGTACAGCTGCACCGGGGTGTTGGGCACGGCTGCGCTACCGACTACTTTGCGTTGTGCCAGATCGACTTTCACCACGCTGGGGGGTTCGCTGATTCCGGTGTAGGCGTATTTGCCGTCGGCGCTCACCGCGACTTGCGCGGGACTGGAGCCGACAGGGACGGCGCCTACGTAGGTGTCGGTGGCCGGGTCGATGAGGTCCAGAGCCCCGTTCATGGTGTTGGCGACCACGATCACCGATCCGCCGGCGGCGGGGCGCAGTCCGTGCGGCATTCCGTTGAGGGTGATCCGGCCGGCCGGGCTGAGTCCGGGAGCCTGGTACACCGACACCGTCCCGTCGCCGGAGTTGGTCACGTACACCTTGCCGTTGGGGGCTTCGATGACGTGGGCGGGCTGGGCTCCGGTTGGCGCTGTCGCGGTGACCCGGTAGGTCATCGGGTCGATGGCCACGACCACGCCGGCGCTGCTGACCGCGAACACCACCGCCCCGTCGCGACCCACCTGGATGTTGTGCGGAGCTTTGATCCCGTTGAGGGTCATCCTCACCGCGTTGGTGGCGGCGTCGATAACGCTGATGCTGTCGGCGCCCTCGTCGGCAACCCACACCGAGCCAGGCCGGGGCGCCGCCGAGGGTGCCGGGGTCTGCCGCGCGTTGCCGGAACATCCGCTGGCCGCCACCAGAAGCACGGTGAGGGCACCGATCAAATACATTCTGGCCCTTGACATCAATGACCCCCTGGTCTGACCGAGCGCGAAGTCTCCGGAGATGTCTTTCACGCTACGCCCGCTGCCCTCAAACTCAGTGCGGCGAGTCGCGCCGTATCTCAGTGGGCGTGGTCGAAGACGACCAGGGTGTGGGCCAGGGCGCCGTCGACGAAGTAGGCGCGGCAGTCGAAGTGGTCCTGGATCATCGAACCGACTTCGCTGGGTGCGTTGGCCACACCCGCAACGTTGAGCACGGTGATCCGCGAGGCGTCGATGCCCTTGAGTGGCTCGCTGGCGGTCAGCGAGGAGAAGTCCCGGCCGTCGACGTCGAGGGTGCTGGTCTGGGGGTGGATGTCAGAGATGGTGGCTTTGTCGGGGGAGACCAACCGCTTGAGACCCTCGGCCTGGCAACGCTGTTGGGCTAACTGCTCGGAAGAGGGGGCAGAGTCGGCGGACTTTCCCAGCTTCAGCGCGCCCGTGGCGACCGCTACGGCGACCAGGGCCGCACCGACCGCGATCAACGCGGCGATCACCAATAGTGGGCGCCGACTCGCGGGCCGGTCACCGTGGTGGTTGCCCATCGGCTTCCTGCTTTCCGAGTGAAGGGGCATCGCCGACGGCTAGTGCCGGAGCCTGTTGGGCGGTGGGATCGGCTGCACCGCCGGCCAGCCACTGCGACCAGGGCACACTCCAGTCGCCGTTCTGCCAGAGTTCCAGCGGCGCTCCGCCGCTGTCA
>JAUPKO010000074.1 GCA_030837395.1 Actinomycetota bacterium
CCGCTGATCTGCACGATCTGCTCGCCTCGGAATTCCCCGAGGGTGTCGAACACCGGCCCGGGCGAGACGATCACGTAGGGCACCGGCAAGGTCATCGACGCCACGATGCCGATCACCGCGATGACCGACGCCACCACCATCGCCCGGGCCCGGGAGGTCCTGGGCACCAGGGCGGACAGCGTCACCCGGAGGAACTCTCAGTGGCCGGACCCCGGCCGGACGAGGGCAACGGGGTGTCCATCAGCCGCTGGCCGACTGCGGCCAACTTGCGGGCCCGCCACTCATCGTCAGATCGACGACGCTCCCGGCGCGCCAACACGGCGGTCCAGACGATTGCCACGGCCGTCGCCACCAGGGGGATCAGCCACCACATCAACGCACTCACGGGCCCTACCGTACGTGGTCGCACCGCAACTACCGCGTTGGTGGTGGGTGTGGAGGAAACAAACGGCGTCGGTGCGTGGTTGGCTTGGTGAGTTGGTTCGCACCGCGACCCCTGCGACCCGACGCCAGGCACGGCCCCCACGTCACCTTTGAGGAGCACCAGTGAGCGGCAATTTCCCCTTCGGCTTCACCCCCGGCGGCGAGGAACCTGATCCCAAGGGTGGCTTCGACATCAATCAACTCGGCGAGATGCTGCAGCAGATTGGCGCCATGATGCAGCAGTCCGCCACCACCGGTCCTGGTGGCGATGCAACTGCCTCGGTCAACTGGGAGCTCGCCACGGACACCGCCCGCAAGGCGTTGGTCGCCGAGGGCGACCCCAGCGTGACCGACGGCCAGCGCTCCGCCACCGAAACCGCGGTCGATCTGGCCGAGGTGTGGTTAGACGGCGTCACGGACTTCCCCGCCACCGGCGGCAAGCCCGCCGCCTGGTGCCGCAGTGAGTGGCTCACCGCGACCATGCCGGCCTGGCAGGGGATCGTCGACCCCGTCGCCGAGCGAGTGCAGGGGTCGATGTCCGGCTTGCTGCCGGGTGCGGGCGGTGCCGGCGCCCTGCCCGAGGGGCTCCCGCCGGAGTTGGCCCAGATGATGGGGCCCCTCATGGGCATGGCCAAACAGATGGGCGCCACCATGTTCGGCCTGCAAGTGGCCCAGGGCCTGGCCGGCCTCGCCAGCGAGGTCGTCTCGGCCTCTGATGTGGGAGTTCCGCTGACAGATGATGGCCGGCCGGCCCTGCTGCCGGGCAACATCAAGGCCTTCGGCGAGGGTCTTGGCGTGCCCGAACGGGACACCTTGCTGTTCCTGGCGCTGCGCGAGTGCGCCCACCAGCGGTTGTTCGCTCACGTCCCGTGGCTGCGATCGCGGATGCAGGCAGCTGTGGAGGGCTACGCCCGTGGCATCGATGTGGACACCGGCCGCATCGAGTCCGCCCTCTCCGGCATCGATCCGGGCAATCCCGAGGCCGTGCAGGAGGTGCTCGCGTCCGGTGTGCTGGTGCCCGAGGACACCCCCGAACAGCGCGCGGCCCTAGAGCGGTTGGAGACCCTCCTGGCTCTGGTCGAGGGTTGGGTCGATGCCATCGTGACCGACGCCGCGGCCGGCCGCTTGACCTCGGTGGCGCAGCTGCAGGAGGCAATCCGGCGGCGGCGCGCGGCCGGAGGGCCGGCCGAACGGACCTTCGCCACCCTGGTGGGGCTGGAGTTGCGGCCGCGCAAACTCCGGGAGGCAGCGGCCCTGTGGGCCGAGTTGTCCGCGGTCCGGGGGCAGAGCGGCCGAGACGCCGTCTGGACACACCCGGACCTCCTGCCCACTGCCGAGGACCTCGAACACCCCGAATCGTTCGTCGCGGCCACCGACCCCGGGGCCGCAACCGACCTGGAACGTGAACTGGGCGCGCTCGGCGCCGGGCTGGACTCGGACACCCCGGCAGCCGAGGCCGACTCGGCTACCGACGCCGAACCGCCCGAGGAGTCGGGCCCCGGAGCGACGTCGTAGGCCATGCGGCCGCCGCGCCCGGCCGGCACTATCACCCGCTGTGACAACCGCAGGTCAGCGGGTGATCGGGACGTGGTTGTCCACATCGAATCCACAGTTATCCACAGCGATGTGCACGGTCCTGGCCGTGATCACTGCGTGTCGCACACAAGTTATCCACAGGGTACGTGAGAGTTCCTCACAGAGGGAACGCATGATTCTTCGCCCGGGGTTGTCAGGCGCGCCCGGCAACGGCTAGGTTCGGCAGTGGCGGGATCGGAGACTCACGCCGGCGAGCGCAAGGGGAAGGCTCTCGCCAGGCTGATGGGTCGCCGGTCCCGCCGCCCTCGTCCCGACACCCAACGCGGCGGTTGTCAGCGGCTCCGCAGCGGTCAGCGACCGAGGAAACGCGCAGGTCGGCGCTCGCGCTGGGCCGCCAACCCCTCATGCAGGTCGTCCGTGGCCATGGTGATGGGTTGCGCGAGGGACTCCCAATCCAGAGCCTCGTCGAACGACCGCGCGGCTCCGGAGCGCAACGCCACCTTGGTCAGCGCGGTGGCTATCGGCGCTCCGGCGGCCATGAGTTCGGCCCGGTGCAGGGCAGCGGCGGCAAACCCGGCATCGGCCTCGCCACGATCGGCCTCGCCGTCGTCCTCGCCACCGAGCACCTCGGTGACGATCCCCATCCGCAGCATGTCCGCCGACCCCACCCGTCGACCGGTCAACAGCAGGTCACGCGCCACGGCCACCCCGGCGACTTCCCGCAGCAGGAACGTCGTGGCCATGCCTGGGTGGATGCCCAACCGCAGGAAAGGCACCGAGAACGAAGCACGCGGACTTGCGACCCGCACGTCGCAGGCCAAGGCCACGGCCGCCCCTGCCCCCACGGCAGCACCGTCGATGGCGGCCAGGGTGGGAATCTCAAGGTCCCTGATCGCCAGCCAGGTGCGGTAGAACGGCAACATCTTGTGGCGCAACTGCGCCACGGTCGCGTCGGGGTCGCCACCGATCCAGCCGGTATCCCCGCCCGAGCAGAAGGCACCTCCGGCGCCGGTCACCAGCACCGCACGGGCGGACGGGTCCGCCCGTATCTCAGCAACTGCACGGGCCCAGGCCTCCGTCATCGCCGCAGACATGGCATTGCGACGTTCGGGGTAGTCCAACGTGAGAATCACCACACCGGAATCGGTCCGCGACACGCGCAGGTGGGTAGGGGTGTCAGCCATGGAACCCAGCCTAGGGACGTAGGCTGGCGGAGCATCCGAGCAACACGGCTCATCGATACGGAGGAACAATGGCCGACACTTACAGCGGCGAGGTCTACTGCGTCAAGTGCAAGGCGAAGCGGGAAGTCACCGACGCCGCAGTGCAGGAGAACGCGAACGGTCGCCGCATGGCCAAGGGCACCTGCCCCGAGTGCGGCACCACCGTGACACGCATCCTCGGCAAGAATCAGTAGTCACGTTCCACCACCCCAGCAGGGGTGACGTGGTCCGGCTCAGGTGCGCAATCAGCTCCCCGACGGGAAGATGGCAGAGTGAACGCCGACGACACACCAGAGCCGGACCACGTATTGCCGTCCGCGCGCACATTGGTGCCGACAACGGCCCTTCGTCGCAGTGCGCGGATGGCCTCGCTGCCCGTGGGCTACGCCGGGCGTACCGCGCTCGGATTCGGCAAGCGGATCGGCGGCAAGCCTGCTGAGGCCGTCGCCCACGAAATGCAGATGCGCACCGCCGAGCAAGTGTTCCGCGTCCTGGGGGAACTCAAGGGTGGGGCCATGAAATTCGGCCAGGCCATGAGCATCTTCGAGGCCGGCTTGCCGGAGGAAGTCGCCGGCCCCTACCGCGCGACGCTCACCAAACTTCAGGATGCTGCCCCGGCGCTTCCGGCGGAGACTGTGCACGCCGTGATGGCCGAGAACCTCGGCAGCGACTGGCGGATGCGCTTCGCCGATTTCGACGATCACCCCGCTGCGGCGGCCTCCATCGGACAGGTGCACCGGGCGGTCTACCGCGACGGGCGCATCGTCGCGGTCAAGGTGCAATACCCCGGCGCAGGCAAAGCGCTGATGTCGGACTTCAACCAACTGGCCCGGATGGCTCGAATGTTCGGCTCCATGGTGCCCGGCATGGACCTCAAGCCACTGCTCGACGAACTCAAGGACCGCGTCGCCGAGGAGTTGGACTACCTCGGCGAGTCCGAGAATCAGCGGGGCTTCGCGGTGGCGTTCGAGGGCGACCCGGAGTACCTCATTCCGCACGTGCTGTCGGCGTCGCCGCAGGTGATCGTCACGGAGTGGATCGACGGCATCTCGCTGGCCGAGATCATCCGCGACGGCACCCGTGAGCAGCGCGACCACTACGGCTACCTCTACCAGAAGTTCCTGCTCAGCGCCCCCGCCCGCGCGCGGTTGTTGCACGCCGATCCCCACCCGGGCAACTTCCGGGCGATGCCCGATGGCCGACTCGGAGTGCTGGACTTCGGCGCGGTGGCCAAACTCCCCGACGGCCTGCCGCTGGCCATGGGCGAGCTCATGCGACGCGCCGAGTTCCACGATTCGGTGGCCGTCATGGAGGGCCTGCGCGTCGAGGGGTTCATCCGGCCCGGGGTGGACATCGACCCCGAGGACCTCCTGAACTACTTGGAGCCGCTCGTGGAGCCGAGCCGGCACGAGTCCTTCCATTACACGCGGGACTGGATGCGCGGGCAGTACCGTCGCCTCCAGGATCCGCGCAACAAGGACTTCACGATCGGTCTGAAGTTCAACCTGCCGCCGGAGTACCTGCTGATCCACCGGGTCTGGCTCGGTGCCACCGGAGTGCTGTGCCAGTTGGACACCAACGTGCGCACACGGGACATTCTCAACGAATGGGTGCCAGGGTTCGCACCCCCGGAAACCGACTGAGTTCGCGGCCTCCCGACGGGTAAGGTGCCCTCATGCCCCGCGCCCTCGTACGTCGACCCAGCCCTCACCTGTCCGACGGTCTGGTGACCCACATCGCCCGCCAGCCGCTCGATGTCGCGCTGGCGCAGCGCCAGTGGGAGGACTACGTGGCCGCCCTGGCCGCCGCCGGCTGGGACATCATCGAGGTGCCACCGGCGCCCGATCACCCCGACAGCGTGTTCATCGAGGACACCATGGTGCTGTGGGGCGATACGGCGGTCATCGCCCGTCCGGGGGCCCCTGAGCGTGCCGGTGAGGTGGCAACCGCAGCCGAGGTGATTGCCGACTTGGGCTTTCGAACCGTGCCGATCACCGAACCGGCCACCCTCGACGGTGGGGATGTGCTGAAGATCGAGGACACCATGTATGTCGGCGTGGGTGGCCGCACGACCGAGTCGGCTTGCGAGCAACTCGCCGAGCAACTGGACGCCTCTGTGGTACCTGTGCCGGTGAGCCTCGTGCTGCACCTCAAGAGCGCCGTGACCGCGCTGCCGGACGGGACGGTGGTGGGCTTCCCGCCCCTGGTCGACGACCCCTACGCCTTCGACGACTTCCTGCCCGTGCCCGAGGAGTCCGGCGCCCACGTGGTGGTGCTCGACGACTCCACCGTGCTGATGGACGCCTCGGCGCCCGCCACGGCCGAGCTCTTTCGCGACCGGGGTCTGAATGTGGTCACGGTCGACATCAGCGAATACGAGAAGCTCGAAGGTTGCGTCACCTGCCTGTCGGTGCGACTACGCGACTGACGCCGCACCCGGCGTCACCCGCTGCCCAGGTGCCCCGGCACCGCCCATCACCTCCCCGAGGAGCCTGTAGTGCAATCCGAGCCGCGACCTCCCCGGACCGGGTCAGATGACTCCCAGTTGCGGCTGGCGGTGCTGATCGACGCCGACAACGCCCAGGCCAAGGTGATCGAGGGCCTGCTGGCCGAGATCGCGCGCCTCGGCGAGGCCACGGTGCGGCGCATCTACGGCGACTTCACCTCCTCGACCAACTCGTCGTGGAAGAAGGTGCTGCAACGCCACGCGATCAAGCCGGTGCAGCAGTTCGCCTACTCGACGGGCAAGAACTCCACCGACAGTACGCTCATCATCGACGCGATGGACCTGCTCTACACCCGCAACTTCGACGGCTTTTGCCTGGTCACCTCCGACAGCGACTTCACCGGCTTGGCTCTGCGGCTGCGCGAGGAGGGCCTGCGGGTGTTCGGCTTCGGCGAGCAGAAGACCCCCGAGGCGTTCCGCAACGCCTGCCACCGCTTCGTGTTCATCGAAGTTCTTCGCCCGGGCAAGCAGAGCGCCGAGCAACCCGCGGCTAAACCCGCACGCCCGGCCAAGAAGGCTGCCGCACAGCAGCCCAAGGCAGCCAAGCATCAGCCGGGCAAGTCCTTCCCGACCGAGTTCATGCTCGATGCGCTGGAGGAGTCCGCCGACGATGCCGGGTGGGCCAACCTGGGCACGTTCGGCAGCTACCTCACCAAACTCCAACCGGACTTCGACTCCCGGCTCTACGGCTACCGCAAACTCTCGGACTTGGTTCGCGACAAGCCCGAGTTGTTCGTCACGGAGGAACGCCCGACCCCCGGGTCGAGCCAGATGTCGTTGTGGCTGCGGGCCCAACCGCCCACCCGCTGACGGCGTCCTGCGTCACCGCTGGCCAGCTAAGGCCCCGGCCGCACCACCGCCAGCAACGCCTCGCCATAATCGTCCACCTTGCGGGGTCCGATGCCGGGAATCTCGGCCAACGCGGCGATATCGGTCGGATGCTGCTCAGCGATCGCCTGCAGCGTGGCGTCGGTGGCAACAACGAAGGCCGGCACCCGGGTGCCCTTCTCAGCGGTCAGCCCAGCGGCCGTGGCCGTGCGCCACTCCCGCAATCGCTCCAGGAGCTCGAGGTCGACCTCGCCCGGGCACGTCCGGCAGCGGCCGAGTGACCGCTCGGCGCCGGTGGCCAACGTGGCCCCGCAAGTGCGGCAGGTGGCCATCTTGGGCTGGCGCGGTTTGCGCGCTGAGGCGCCGCCGCGGGCGGCTTGGCCAGCGCCACCTACGGCGCTGCTCAGCGCCTCCAGGAACCTCGATGGCCGCCTGACGCGACCACCCGAGGTCTTGGCGCGCCCGTAGCTGAGTTCGAGCACTCGCGCGGCCCGGGTGATGCCCACGTAGAACAACCGCCGTTCCTCGGCGACCTCGGCGTCGGTGGTGGCCGAGGAATGCGGCAGCACACCTTCGGTGAGCCCCACCAGGAACACCACCTGCCACTCGGCGCCCTTCGCCGAGTGCAGCGACGCCAGCGTGACCCCAGCCCCGTCCGGTGCGTCCTGGCGCTCAGCTCGATCGCGCAACTCGTCACCGAAATCCGCCAGCGTCCCGTCCGGCTTGCCGGCAGCGAACTGCACAGCGGCGGCGTGCAGCGCCGCCAACGACTCCCATCGATCCCGACTCGCCCCCGAGCCGACCGGCGGTTGGGCACTCCAACCCAGACCGGACAGCAGGGCCGACACCGCCTCGGGCACCGCCCCGCCCTCGCCCCCGGCGACCGCAGCCCCGCGGATGACGGCGATCGCCTTACGCACCTCGGCCCGGTGGAAGAACCCGGTGCCGCCGCTGATCTGATAGCCGATCCCCCGGTTGGCCAGCGCCTCTTCGAAAGGTTCGGTCATGGCATTCATCCGCACCAGAATCGCCATCTCGTGCGCCGCGATGCCGTCGTCGATCAATGCCTCGATCCTCGCCGCCACCGCCTGTGCCTCGGCTTCGGCATCGGGGTAATCCCGCACCCGCACGGCCGGGCCGGATTCGCGTTGCGACACCAACGTCACGCCTTCCCTGCCCTGAGCCAGCACCTTGTTGGCGGCTGCGGCGATCTCCGGACTGCAGCGGTACGTGCGCGGCAGCGTCACCACCGTGGCTCCCGGGTAGCGGGCGGCGAACCCGGTGAGCAGGGTCGCATCGGCGCCGGCGAACGAGTAGATCGTCTGCGACGGATCACCCACCACGCACAGGTTGTCGTTGTCACCGAGCCATCCGTCGAGCAGGCGCTGCTGCAGCGGGGAGGCATCTTGATATTCGTCGACGGTGATGTGGTGCAGCCCCGAGCGCACGTGCGCCGCCACCTGCGGATGGGCGTTGAGCAGGCCCACCATCAGCAGCAGGACGTCCTCGAAGTCGATCCGGCCGGCGGCGGTCTTGCGCCGTTCGTACTCGGCATACAGGGAGGCCATGCTCGCCAGCGGCAGGCTTGCCGGCGGAACCCGTCCGACCCGCTGCGCTGCTGCGGCGTACTCGTGCGTCGGGATGCTGTTGACCTTTGCCCACTCCACCTCGGCCGAGTAGTCGCGCAGGGCCGCGGAGTTCGTCGGCAGGCTCAGGCTGCTGGCCGAGGCACCGATCAGCGGCGCCTTGACCGGTGTCACCTCGGGCAGATCGCGGCCCACCGCGCGCGGGTAGTAGTGCCGCAGCTGACGCAACGCCGCGGCGTGGAAGGTCCGTACCCGCACCCCCGGCACGCCGAGGTCGCGCAGCCGCCGGGTCATCTCGCCAGAGGCCTTGGTGGTGAACGTGACCGCCACGGATCGGGCCGGGTCGTGCGCCCCGGTGAGCACCCCGTAGGCGATCCGGTGGGTGATCACCCTGGTCTTGCCGGAGCCTGCACCTGCGATGATCGCAACCGGGCCGTGCACGGTGGCGGCCGCCTGCTGCTGATCCGGGTCGAGGCCGGCGAGGACCTGGGGAGCAGTGCGCATCCGATGAGTGTGCCACGGGTCCCGGCGCGCGCATGGTGCCCCTGTGGCGCACTGTGGACGCGCAGAGTAGGAGATTCGGTCGGTGCAGTGCCACACTGAGGGCCATGACGGACAGCGAAGCCGAGGGTCGGGGCACCGTGGTGATGTATAGCACCGCGTGGTGCGGTTATTGTCTGCGCCTGAAAGCGCAGATGCACCGCGAGGGAATCCCCTACACCGTGATCGACATCGAGGCCGACGCCGACGCGGCCCGATTCGTGGCCGAGCACAACGGCGGCAACCACACCGTGCCCACCGTGCTGTTCCCGGACGGCTCGGTGTTGACAAACCCGCCTATCGGTGCGGTTCGGGCCCGCATGCACGGCTGAGGTACCGGCGTCCCGCCGGACCTCCGCGGCCGGGCAGCCCCGACTCACTGAAGTGGCGGTAGTCGGGAAAGTGCGGATTCTGGGGGATTCTTACGTTCGCCGGGGCTGCCCGGCCTCTGTGGTCCGGTTCAGGTGCGGTGCGGGTGGCCTCGTCAATCGGCGATCTCGGCGATCACGGCGCAGTGGTCGCTCACACCCATCGGCAGGATCTGCACCGATTCGCGCACCCGGGTGACAGCCTCCTCGCTGAAGCCGTCGAGCAGGATGTGGTCGAAGCGCACGCGGGGGCCAAACGAGGGATACGTGGCACCGCGCACGGCCCCGGGCCAACCGGTCAGCAACTCCGGCAACGACCCGGGCATGTTGAAGTCGCCCATCAGCACCAGCGGCCTCGGGAACTGCCGCAACCAGGCCACCAGCCGCCGCAGCTGCGAGGCGTTGACTCCGGGCACGAACGATAGGTGCGCGGTGGCCACGGTGATCGGCCCGGCAGGTCCCGCCAGCACCGCTGCGACCGCAGCCCTCGGCTCGTCCGGCACCCGCAGCAACCGGGGCCGCGGCCGGGCCGGCACGAGCAGGGGCAGCGATACCGAAGGTGCCTCGAAAGTGACCCGATGCCAACTGTAAACGGGGACCCGGGAGATCAGTGAGACCCCGTACAGCGGCCCATGTTCGGGTTGCGGGCCATGGTGCACGCTGCGGCGCAG
>JAUPKO010000003.1 GCA_030837395.1 Actinomycetota bacterium
ACCAGTTCCCTGGCAGCCTGCTGGATCTGCTGCAGGTGCTCGGCTCCCCGGAAGCTCTCCGCGTAGATCTTGTAGACGTCCTCGGTGCCCGAGGGGCGGGCCGCGAACCAGCCGTTCTCACTGGTCACCTTGAGCCCACCGATCGGCGCGTCGTTGCCCGGCGCCCGGGTGAGGATCGCCGTGATCGGCTCGCCCGCCAACTCCGTCGACGTCACATCAGACGGGTCCAGGCTGGCCAGCTTCGCCTTCTGCGGACGGCTGGCCGGGGCATCGACGCGGGCGTACACCGGGTCACCGTAGGTCGCGGTGAGCCGTGCATAGTGCTCGCTGGGGCTCGTGCCGGTGCGGCCGCGGATCTCGGACGCGAGCAGGGCCAGCAGGATTCCGTCCTTGTCGGTGGTCCAAACGCTGCCGTCCAGACGCAGGAACGAAGCGCCGGCCGATTCCTCGCCACCGAAGCCGATGGAGCCGTCGATGAGCCCGGGCACGAACCACTTGAAGCCCACGGGCACCTCGACCAGACGTCGTCCCAGGCCGCCGGTGACGCGGTCGATCATCGACGACGACACGAGCGTCTTGCCCACGCCGGCATCCGCCGCCCAGCCGGGTCGATTGGTGTAGAGGTACTCGATCGCCACGGCCAGGAAGTGGTTGGGGTTCATCAACCCGTGGTCCGGGGTGACGATGCCGTGGCGGTCCGAGTCGGTGTCGTTGCCGGTGGCGATGTCGTAGTCGGCGCGTTTGTCGACCAACGAGGCCATGGCGTTCGGCGACGAGCAGTCCATGCGGATCTTGCCGTCCCAGTCCAGGGTCATGAACCGGAAAGTGGCGTCGACCAGGGGGTTCACCACGGTGAGGTCGAGGTTGTAGTGCTCGGCGATGGCTCCCCAGTACTCGACGCTGGCACCGCCGAGCGGATCGGCGCCGATCTTCACGTCCCGGATGGCGTCCATGTCCAGCACGGTCGCAAGGGCCTCGACGTAGCGGCGCTTGTAGTCGTAGGTGCCGGTCGCGTCGGCGGCCGCGGCACGCGCGTAGGGGATGCGCTTGATGCCGGCGCCGCCGTCGCGCAGGATCTGGTTGGCGCGGTCCTGGATCCACTTGGTGACGTCGGTGTCGGCGGGACCGCCGTTGGGCGGGTTGTACTTGAAGCCGCCGTCACGAGGCGGGTTGTGCGAGGGGGTAACGACGATTCCGTCGGCCTGCGCGGCGCCGCCTACGGCATTGTGCTCCAGGATCGCCAGCGACAACGACGGCGTGGGCACGTAGCTGCCCTCGGAGTCCACCAGGGTCGTCACGCCGTTCGCGGCGAGCACTTCGAGGGCGGTGGCATGGGCGGGCTCGCTCAGTGCGTGGGTGTCTCGGCCGAGGAACAGCGGACCGGTGTAGCCCTGCCCGGCGCGGTAGTCGCAGATCGCCTGCGTCGTCGCTGCGATGTGGTCGTCGTTGAAGGCCGCGTCGGCCGCCGAGCCACGGTGCCCGCTCGTGCCGAACAGCACCTGCTGCATGGGATCGGCGGGGTCTGGGTGCAGCGTGTAGTAGTCGGTGATGAGTTTCGCGACGTCGACGAGGTCGGACGCTTGCGCCGGCTGGCCTGCGCGGGGGTTGTTGCTCACGGATGACGCCCTCTCGGTGGGGATGGCCTTCGCCCGCAATCCTGCCGCTCCCAAGGCACCGTGTCCCGCCGAAGCCGAGGGTCCGGTCCTCTTCACGATGATCGGGACCGGCGGGCAGCACCTGCCGCCGCCGATCCCGATCATGATCCGGGTGACACCCCCGCGACCTCCCGAATGCACTTGAGTGATTCCCGCACCGGGTCGGCGTCATACTCGCCAGGCTAGGTGAGTCGCCTCACACCACGCTGGGCCTCCGCCAGCACCACCCGGGCTGGAACGTCGAGTGCGGCCGCCGCACTTTCCACGTCGCGCCACTCCGGCTGAATCGTGACCTGTCGGCCATCACGCCGACCGATCTTCACGGCCACCGGATGCCCCCGCACCAACACCTGCTGCCATTCGCGGTCGAGTATCTCCCGGTGCCACGTCTGCCATCGGACACCGAAGGTGGGAGTGAGTTCGAAGATCAGTCGCCGCAGGTCGGCAGCCGTTTCGTGGTGGCCGAGAACGGTCAGCAACTGCGCCGGGCGGCCGTGTTTCATGGTGATCGGGGCCAGCCAAGCATCCAGCGCGCCCGCGGCCAGCAGCGCCGCCAGCACCGACGGCCACACCCTGGGGTCGAGGTCATCGACGTTGCAACGCAACTCGACCACGTCCGCTGGCTCGCCCGCGGCCGGGCGCACGGGTTCACCCAGCACCACCCGCGTCACGTTGGCGACTCCCGCAGGGTCTGCCGACCCTGCGCCGAAGCCCTGCGACCGCACGATCATCGCCGGCGGGTCGCCCCAGGCGCCGGCCAGTTGGGCCACGAGGGCGGACCCGGTTGGGGTGGTGGCCTCCATCGGCAAGGGACCGGCCCAGGTGGGAGCACCGGTGCGCGCCAGCACACCCGCCACCGCTGGCGCCGGCACACTCATCGGGCCGTGCCCGGCCCGGACCATACCGGTGCCCAGACCGATCATGCTCCCTGTCGCCTCGGGCCACCCCAGGCTGTGCCACGCCGTCACGACACCGACAACATCGGCGATGGTGTCCAGGGCGCCCACCTCGTGGAAGTGCACGTCCGCCACGTCGCACCCGTGCTGGCGCGCCTCGACCTCACCGATGAGCGTGAAGACCGCCACCGACGCGGCACCGACCTCGTCCGGCAGCCCGGCATGCTCGATCATCCCGACGATCTCCGCCAGGCCACGATGGCTCACGGGTCGCTCACCTGGCGTCGTGACGGTGGCCTTGAGCGCCGCGAAACCGCAACGCAGCACTCGGTCGAAGGTCACCTCGGCTGCACCGTCGGACACCGCGGCGACAGCCGCCTTTACGGCCCGCTCGTCCGCGCCGGCATCGACCAAGGCGCCGAGCAGCATGTCGCCGGCCACCCCCACGCGGCAGTCGAGCCAGGCGATCATGCGCGTCGCCGGGCGATGCGCGCCGCGTGCACGGCCGCGCCGAAGCCGTTGTCGATGTTGACCACGACCACCCCCGGCGCACACGAGTTGAGCATCGTCAGCAGGGCTGCGATCCCGCCGAAGGAGGCCCCATAACCGACCGACGTGGGCACCGCCACCACGGGGCTGCCGGTCAAGCCACCCACCACCGACGGCAAGGCGCCATCCATGCCGGCGACCACGATCAACGCATCCGCCGCCACCAACCGGTCCCGTGCCGCCAGCACCCGGTGCACCCCC
>JAUPKO010000678.1 GCA_030837395.1 Actinomycetota bacterium
ACGTGAAATGATCCCAACCCACCCGACACTCAAACAACGCACGCGTACCCGCCACCGGAACCGAATACAACAACCCCAACGGACCCTCAAACCGATACGAATCCGGCGTCCCCCACGTCAGCGACAAATGGTCCCCCTCGCCAGATACATATCGCCAGAGACCGACACGGCCAGGGCTCGGAACCGGACAGCCCTGGTTGCTTGCCGGACCCGCCGAGTCGGGGCACCGGTCGCCTGAGTCGGGCACGCCGTCCCCGTCACGGTCCGCTGGCGGTGGTGGTGGTGGCGGCGGCGGCGGTGTCGCGCCTCCGCCGAAGTGAATGAAGCCGGTCACATCGCCGATGTTGTAATACCGCCAATCGAAGTCACCCCCGTAGTTGTCCTCGGAGACAAGCACTCGACCGCCCGACACAGCCTCCACATACGCAACGTGACCAACACCGCCTATCGCCCCAACCGAGAACCACGCGATATCCCCCACCCTCGGACTCCGATCGACTGCCACACCACGCGACGCCGCCACCGAACCCCACTGATACGCCATCCCCTGGCCATTCAAGTAGCTCGCATCGACACCGTTCCGGATCAACCGGTAAGCCGTATAGTTCGTACAGTTATGGCCCCCGTACATCCCCCAATGACTCCTGGTGTAGACACCCTCATAGCCAGCATTACCCAGACCCTTGGCGTTACACCCCCCGAAACCCACACACTCCTTCGAATACCACGTCAGAGCCGTCGCAGACGGGGCGGAAACCGCCACCAACAGCGCCGAACTCACCAGCACGGACACAACCATCGCAAGAAAACGAAAGAATCCGCTGCGCTGAACCATGGCAACCTCCACACCCACGTCCTGACTCGAAACTAGACCCACACCAGGGCACCATGCACAACCCCCATGTCACCAATTCCGGTGACAACCTCGCAACTACCCGACGAGTCCATCGATCAACGTGACGCAACGCTGCCAGAGTCGCCACCAGCAGGAGGAGCGGACCAACCACGCTGCACAGGGGACACCAGGTTCATTCCGATCGAGGCGACCTCGACCCCGCCGGACTGACACTCCGCCGCCGGTTCCCTCGATGTGGGGTTGGTCGCTATGCCCGCGTGATGAGTCGAAGGTCCTTCATCATCAACTGCAGGTTCATCGGATCAGTCGGCGATGGTTCGAATTCGGCGAACCGCAGGTAGAACGCACGGGCCCGCTCGTCCTTTGCATGAATCAGCAAACAGCGGATTCCCACCGTGTCGGCAACGGCGTCAACCCTGACCAGCGCGTCGCGCATCATGGCCTGCCCCAGCCCCTGCCCCTGCGCACTGACGTCCACGGCCATCCGCACCAAGATGATCACGGGGATCTCATGTCGGGGCACACCTTTCGCGACCCTGCTTGATGCTGCCTCGTGGGATAACCCACCTGCCGCGAGCGCGTAGTAGGCGAGCACGAGGCCGGTGTCGCAGTTGAGGCACACGTACGTTGAGCTCATCCCGGCTTGCTGACTGGTCATTGCGAACCGTTTCAGCCAAGTGTTCAACGCGGCGTTGCCGCAGTCGAAGTGCTCCAAATCATCCGCGCGCTGAAGCTTGCGAGGGCGTGCCCACGAACCTCCCACGTCAGTCGGTGAACGGGTCCGGTGAGGCAAGCAAGGCAGCAAGACGAGGTTTGAACACGGCCGGGCGGTCCAGGGCCGCCTGAAACTCCTCCCAGGCGGAATCATCCAGTGAAAACCACCGCCGGTCGGCGAGCACCTGGTCGGCCGCCTGCATTGCGCTCGTCAGGATGAATTCCGTCATGGTGGTGTCGGTGGATTCGGCAGCCTGCCGAATCGCCTCGAGCTGGGCAAGTGAAACCCGAAGGTTGACGCGTCCATCACGTGTCGCGCGAGTGGACATGATTGGCCTCCGATCGACGCCTGGGTCTCAGGATACTCCATTCGGTGCACGCTGTACATACGTTTCGCTTCACGTGTCGAGGTGCCCCTCATCGAGGCTCGGTGAGCAGCCAGTCATCCCCTCCCCCTCACCCCGCCAGTTTCAGCACCTGTGTCACCGCTGACCAGGCCAGTAGCGCCGCGAAAAGGAAGCAGATGCCCGCGCTGATCTGCTTGGAATGGGCCGCCGTGAAGTCACTGGCCCGAGCCAGCAGGGCGTCGGATCGGTGGCCGAACAACGTCACCACCAGCACCGGCAGCACCAGCGGCGTGATCGCGATCAGCCACACGATCGTGCCCACCAACCACTTGTCGCTCGTGGACGCATCCGCATGAACCGTCAGATGCATCGCCGGCAGGAACAACACCAGCGTCGAGAAGTTCGTCAGCATCGCCAGCACCCCGATGCCCGCGAAGAACCCGAGGCCCGCGTCCGCCAGCCGACGCCGAAGCTTCGACTCGTGACCAGCCTCCGGCTGGTTCTTGGGCCGCAACGACCGCCGCCCCAACCCCACCAGCAGCACCACCAGCACCACCCGCGCCGCCACCGAAGCAACACTCGGCGCCCCAGTGAGATTGACATTGCGCAGCGCGAACGCCGCCAGCACCCCGAAGATGAACAGCGTCGCCGCGGCCCCCGCCACGAACGCCCACGCCCGCACCTTGGGGTTGTGGCGCCCCGTGAGGATCAGCAACTCCAACGTGAGCAGCGTCGGGCTCACCGCCGCACCCAGCGCGAACGGCAGCACGTGTGCCAGCAAGGAGGTCACCGTCCCATCGTGACACCCCCGCGATCATGACGCGACGGCCATCCGCGACGGACACCGCGACGCCAGTCGACCCCAGGCGGGCCACCGCCGCTAAATGCCCTGCCAGTCCGGCTTGTTGGCGAACACGTAGCGGTAGTAGTCGGCCTGGGCCAGACCAGCCGCCGCCGCGTCGTCCACGATGATCGTCGCATGCGGGTGCAACTGCAGCGCCGACGCCGGCATCATCGAGTTGACCGGGCCCTCGACCGTGGCGGCCACGGCCTCGGCCTTGTTGGCGCCCCAGGCCAGCAACACGAGGTGGCGCGCCCGCAGGATCGTGCCGATGCCCTGGGTGAGTACGTGCTTGGGCACGGCGGCCATGTCGCCGTCGAAGAATCGGGCGTTGTCCTCGCGCGTCTCCACTGTGAGGGTCTTGACCCGCGTGGGTGAGGCCAGCGATGACGACGGCTCGTTGAAGCCGATATGTCCGTCGGTGCCAATGCCCAGAATCTGCAAGTCGACCCCGCCGGCCTCAGCGATCGCCTCCTCATAGTCCAGGCACGCCGCCGATAGGTCCGACGCCCAGCCATCGGGTGTGCGCACCGCGCCCGGGGCGAAGTCCACCCGTCCGACGATCTCACGCTGGAGCACCTCGCGGTAACTCTCGGGGTGATCCGCCGGCAAGCCGACGTACTCGTCGAGGGCGAACCCACGCGCCTGCGCGAACGACAATCCCTCCTGCTCGTGCAGCTTGACGAGCGCGTCATAGACGCCCAGCGGGGTGCTTCCCGTCGCTAGCCCTAGGACGGCCGCGGGTTTGGCCCGCAGCAGTTGGGCGATGGCGTCGGCGGCGAGGTCCGCGCCGGCCGCGGGTGAATCGACAATCACAACTTCCACGTCAACTCTCCTTCAGGTTGATTCGGGGGTCTAACACGCAGGTCCCGCCGGGGGTGTGCCGCCCGACGGGACCTGCCGCCTTGTGGTGTCTGGGTTGCGCCGACGTCGACTACATGACGTCGAGGATGTCGCCCTTGAGGGTCTCGGCCTGGGTTCCGAAGATCGCCTGGACGTTGTTGCCAACTTCGATCACCCCGGCGGCGCCCAGGCGCTTGAGCGCAGCCTTGTCGACTTTGTCCTTGTCCTTGACTTCCATCCGTAGTCGCGTGATGCAGGCATCGACATTGACCAAGTTCTCCCGGCCACCGAAGGCGGCGATGAGTTGTTCGGCCTTGGTCTGTTCCGCGGTCATCGTCGCCGTTGCTGTCGCCGTGCCACCGCCCGAACCGCTCACGGTGATCGTCGAGGACTCGAGGTCGTCGGCGTTGTTGGCCAGCTGCTCGGCATCGAAGTCGGCGTCCTCCTCACGGCCCGGGGTGCGCAGGTTCCAAGCGCGAATGGCGAACCGGAAGATCAGGTAGTAGACGACGAACATCACCACACCCATTATCAATAGCAGCGGGATGTTCTTGGCCGCCGGCGCCGTGCCATAGAGCAGGAGGTCGATCAGACCTGCGGAGAACGAGAAGCCCAGGTGGATGTCCAACGCGTAGGCCACGGCCATCGAGACCCCGGTCAGCACGGCGTGCACCAGGTACAGCGGGAAGGCCACGAACATGAAGGCGAACTCCAGCGGCTCGGTGACACCGGTGACAAAAGCCGTGATGCCGGCCGCGCCGAGGATGCCGATGGCCACGTTGCGCTGCTTGGGCTTGGCCTCCTGAATCATCGCAAGGGCGGCGGCGGGCAGACCGAACATCAGCACCGGGTAGAAGCCCGAGGTGAGCCGCCCGGCGGTCGGGTCGCCGTTGGCGAAGCGTGTCAACTCGCCGGTGACTACGACGTTCTCAGGGGTGGTGAACGAGCCGTAGATGAACCAGATGTACGAGTTCAGGATGTGGTGCAGACCCACCGGGATCAGCATGCGGTTGGCGAAGCCGTACAGGCCCGCACCCAGCGCGCCGCTGCCGGCGATGATCTCGCCCAGTCCGGTCAGGCCGGCGTTGAAGATGGGGTAGAAGTACGACAGCGCGAAGCCGAGCACGAGGGCGGCCAGCGAGACGGCGATCGGCACGAACCGGCGGCCACCGAAGAAGCCGAGGTAGGTCGGCAATTTGATGGTGTGGTACTTGTCCCAGAGCTTGGCTGTGATCAAACCGATCAGGATGCCGCCGAGCACTGAATAGTTGATCATCAACTGTTCACCGGCTTGGTCGACCTTGCCCTCGAGCACCACCGGCGACATGGTCTTGAACACGCCCTCCATGGCGACGTAGCCGACCACGGCAGCGAGCGCCGTTGCGCCTTCGGACTTCTTTGCGAAGCCGATGGCCACACCCACGGCGAACAGCAACGGAAGTTGCGCGAAGATCGCCCCTCCTGCGGCGCTCATCGCCTCGAAGAACGGGCCGATGATCGGCGCGGTGATCTTGCCGAGCAGGTCCGGCTGGCCGAGACGCAGAAGGATGCCGGCAGCTGGCAACACGGCGATGGGCAGCATCAGGCTCTTGCCCAGCCGCTGCAACGTGGCAAAACCCGGGAAGCCGCCCTTCGACGACTTCTCCTCGGGCTTGGCGGTCTCAGTACTCATCTGCTGCAATCCCCTCAGGGCTGGAGGTCGATCACCTGGCGGCGACCACTGGATGTTCTTACGTAACGCGAACGTAACAACTTTGCCGTGTATGACGCGGGTTCAACAGGCAAATGGCCACGGTGATCTTCTGCGGAGGAAGATCACCGTGGCCACGGCCTTACAACTGCGTCGTGGAATGCGCGGACGCCCCTACAACCCGAGCATGTCCATCTCGGATAGGTAGGTCCGCGCGGCCTCCCGAGCGCCGGCCGCAGAGACGGCCTGTCGGGCAGCAGTGGCGGCGGCGCGACACTGATCGAGCGAGTGTGCCCCGAGCGCCGTGCGGACTGCGGCCAGTGACCCAGGGCTCATCGATAGCGACGTCACGCCCAGACCGACGAGGACGCAGGCGAGCAACGGGTCGCCAGCGGCCTCGCCACAGACGCCACAAGGAGTCTCCGTGTCGGCTGCGCCCTCGGCCGTCAGCGCGATGAGGTCGAGCAGCGCCGGTTGCCAGGCATCCTGCAGTCGCGCAACCGCGCCCACTTGACGGTCGGCGGCGAACGTATATTGCGTGAGGTCGTTCGAGCCGATCGAGAAGAAGTTGGCGATAGTGCTCAACTGCTTGGCTCGCATGGCGGCCGCCGGGATTTCCACCATGATGCCGATTGGACCGGTGAGGCCGGCTCGATGACACTGGCTGCGGAACCAGGCCGCCTCCGACATGTCGGCCACCATCGGAGCCATGACCCACAGTTCGGCACCTGTCGCATCTGCGGCGTTCTTCAACGCCGTCAGTTGGGTGGCGAGAATGTCCGGCGCCTGCATGCAGATGCGAAGACCGCGCACTCCCATGGCCGGGTTGGGCTCCTCGCCGAACGGCATGAAGGGCAAGGGCTTGTCGGCCCCGGCGTCGAGGGTTCGCACGACGACCTTCTTGCCCTCGAAACCGGACAGCACCGCCGAATAGATGGTGGTCTGCTCGGCCACACTTGGCGCCTGGGCTCGATCGAGGAAGCACAGTTCGGTGCGAAACAGGCCCACTCCCTCGGCACCCGCGCCGATGGCGGCATCGACGTCCTCGGGACCACCGATGTTGGCCAAGAGCGCAACCGGATGGCCGTCAGCAGTCTTGCCGGGACCGGTACCCGCACCCTCCAGGGCACCTCGTCGCTTGGCGTCCTTAGCCAGTGCGGCCTCGACCCGGACAGGGGAGGGTTCAAGTTCGACTGCGCCGTTGGTGCCGTCCACCAACATCTGCGTGCCCAGCGCCACGTCAAGTGCGCCGGGGCAGCCGACGACCGCCGGGATGCCGTAGTTACGCGCGAGGATCGACGTGTGGGACGTCGGCCCACCCTCGACGGTGACGAAGGCCACCACCATGTCCTTGTTGAGGATCGCCGTGTCGGCGGGCGCCAAGTCACGCGCGACCAGGACCGACGGTTCGCTCAACTCGGGGATGCCCGGCGGGGGCACGTTCAGCAGGCGGGCCACCACGCGCGCCCGGATGTCGTGCAGGTCGGCGACCCGTCCAGCGAGGTAGTCGCTGCCGGACGCGGCGAGCATGTCCGCGTAAGCCCCGAGCGCCTCGAAGGTTGCTCGCGCGGCAGTCGAGCCACCCGTGCACTTCGCGCCGATCTGAGTGGCCAGGGAGGGGTCGCGAGCCATCATTGCCTGGGCCTCGAGCACCTGTTGCGCCTCACCACCGGCGGTGACGGCGCGGTGCTCGAGGTCGGCGGCAACTGCCTCTAAGGCAGCCTCCGCGGCTGCCGACTCCTCGTCAGCAGAACCGGCGGCAGGCACATCGGGCGGTTCCGGCACGCTGTCGACCACGCGAACAGCAGGTCCGTACCCCACACCGGGACTGACTCCTACGCCCGTGAGCGACCCCGCCATGATCAGGCCTCGGGGGTCTCGAGCAGGGTCTTGAGGCCCGCCAGCACGTCCTCGGCGCCGTCGCCTTCGGCCGTGACGACGATGACCTCGCCAGCCTTCACTCCCATGCCCATGACCGAGAGGATGCTCTTGGCGTCGACGGGCGCATCGCCCGGGCGGCCGACTGTGACGGGCATGGGTGCCGCGGTGGCGGCCTGGACGAACATCGCGGCGGGACGGGCGTGCAGTCCGACGCCTTCGGGCAGGGTGACAGTAACTTCAGCCATTGCTATCTCCTTGGTTGAGCAGTGGTACGTGACAGGCGGGGGCGATCCGGCACGGCGCCGGACCGCATGGACTAGCTGAGGGTGAAGAGCACGTCGCCGGCGGACACGGTGGTGCCCGGCGCGGCCACGACGGTGATGTCGCCAAGTTCGGCTTGCAGCGCCACGACCGGGCTCATCACCGAGCGTTCGCCGGCCTCGATCTCGGCCGGATTCCACGACACGATCGGATCGCCGGCGGCGACCACGTCGCCCTTCTGCTTGTGCACGGTGAAGCCGACACCTTCGAGCTTGACCGTCTCGATGCCGAGGTGGACGAGCACCTCGCGTCCCTCGGCCGTGGCGATGCCGAACGCATGCGGGAACATGCTGGCGATCGTGCCGGCCACCGGGGCGACCGCCGTCTGGTCGCGCCGGTCCGGATCGATGGCGACGCCAGGCCCGAGGAAGCCCCCGGAGAACACTGGGTCGGGCACCTCCGCGAAGTCCGCAACACGACCGCTGAGGGGGGCAAGCACTGTGAGGGCCATTCGGCAACCTTTCTCGCAAGGCGTCGGAACGCTGATGACGTCAGTCTGCCGAACTCAGCGGCAAATCTCGCGTCAGATCGGGATTCCGTGGCCGACTCACGGCAACTTCGGCGAAATCCGGACCTACCCGGTCGCACCACCCTGCGCCTGGCCGACGCGTAGCGCGGTGAGCGGCACGCCCATCACCAATGCCGCGGCGATCGGCCCGGTCAAGTCCGGCGCGAACGTCACCGAGACGCCGTCCTCACCAGGGCCGGCGGCTTCGATCCACTCTTGGTGCCGCTCGTGCGCGTCACTCGCCGTCGGCGGTTCCGTGGGCACCAGGAGGTACCTCCTGATGGCGGGGGCCGCCCGTCCCCAGGCGCGTGACAGGCCCTCTGGGTCGACCTGCCCCGGCGGCTGCACCGCGGCACCGGTGGCGCGGGCCTGGAGTAGCCATCGCTGGTTCGCGCTGCTGCGCTGTTCGGCCGTCCGCTGCTGCGCCCGCCCCTCGGCGGCCTGCGCCGCCTGCGCTACCCGCGGGGCTATCTGCCCGGCGGCGACCCGGCGGGCGGCCTCGACCGCGACGTCCACGTAGGCAACCGCCCACGCGCGCCGAGCCGCGTCCCGATCGACCCGGGCACGCTCAAGGCGCTTGCGCCGACCAAGCTTCGATGCCAACCCGGTGCGCGATGACTCGACGCTCCAAGCGGTCTCGGCCTGCACCGCCGCGAGCACGGTGGCGGTGAGTGTCTCCTGCTGCGGCAGCGCATCGGCGGTGGCGGCCTCGGCACAAAACTGTTGCGCTGCC
>JAUPKO010000679.1 GCA_030837395.1 Actinomycetota bacterium
TATTCAAGCTGCGTCATCGCGGCCAGCAGGTCGCCGACGACTTCGGGTTCGTTGTAGGCGGGCACCAGGATGGTGTACGGAGGCAGCTCGTCATCCGGGATGGCGCGGGCCTCTTGGTCGGTGATGACAATCGCCCGGTAGGCCAGGCCCTGCCGGAAGATCTGCACCCGGTCGATCATCGTCAGTACGTAACCGAGCGTGCACAGCCCGATCAGCGCGACGGCGGTCTGCATCGGCCGCCAGATCCCGAGTCCGATGGCGATGGCCAGCGACGTCCAGATCACCGCACGCTGCCAGCCGACGATCGCGACCGAGGCCGACCGGCCGGGGTCCTCGTTGCGCAGCCCGTTGATCGCCTGGTCCAGGGCGTGTTCGGAATCGGCGAGGCTGATCGACAGGGTCGCGGTGGTCCGGGTCACGGTGCGCGGCTCCGCATCTGGGCGTCCACCAGTCCCCGGCCGAATTCGGTCAGCAGGTCGGCATCCTTGAAGTTCGGGTCACTGTCCCAGGTGGCCTGATTCCCACGGAAGAAGACGGTCACCATGGTTCGCAGGGTGGTGCTCAGCCCGCCACTGGGCGCTGGGAACACCATCTCGTCCTCATGGTTGTCGACGGCCGCGATCAGGATCCGTTGCGCGGCGTCCTCATCACCCCAGGTCCAGGTCATCAGGTTGTAGGTGAGCAGTCGGGCGTCGTCGACGACGGTAACCAGTGAACCGGTCACACCGTGACCGAGGTCGACGAGGACGGGATCGCTGATCCGGCTGTATGAATCGTCGTAGAGCACGGTGACCGGATAGACCTTCAGCGAAAACGGCAGCCAGGTGCTCGTGCTGTCCACGATCACGGTGCGGGCCCGGGCGAACTTGTCCCACTCGGGCCTTCCGGCGTCGGCGACGAAGCGCTGCCGGATCAGGTCGGCATCGCGACCGTAGACCCGGCGCACCCACGGGTAGTTGCTCTGCTCGACCTGGTGCCAGCCGGCCGGTGCCGCCAGCGGCTGGCCGAACACCATGCCCGACGTCGGGGTGACGGTGGCGGCCGGGTCCGGCAGGGGCACCAGCACGATCGCGACGGCAGCCAGCAGAACCAGCGGAACGCCGGCGAGCACCTGACGGGCGGCAACCGGTTCCAGCTTGCGGCCGAGCACCCGCTTGGGCATGCCACGCCGAGCGTAGAAGAACATGGACATCCCGACCAGGGCCATCGCCGCCGAGGCCGGCACGATCTGGAAGGCGAGCAGCGGGGCGTTCGGGGTGAGCGCGGCCATGACGACCAGTACGACCAGTCCGACGGTGACCGCCCCCGCAGCGCCGACCAGCGCGCGGTTGCGGGTCCGCCCGACCGAGATGGCGGTCGCCACCGCCGCGATCACCAGGCTGGCCAGGCCCGCCGATGGACGGTTGCCGCCGAAGACGATCACCGACAACTGGTATCCGAGGGGGAAGGTCAGCATCAGCATCACCCAGACCCAGCCGAACCGCATCACGGGGCGCAGACCGAAGAGGATCACGCTGGAGGAGAACACGAACAGCCACAGGGCGGCGATATCGATGCGCAGCAAGTGGAAGTAGAGGGCGTAGCGGGGCAGTAACACGCTCTGCACCATGACCGCCGCGGCCAATCCCAGTAGCCCCACGATGATGTCGGTCTGCCGGTCGTGGATCGGCAGTTCCACCCGCTCACGGCGGGCCACCCCGACCCCGGCGATGACGGTCGCGATGGGCATCAAGGCGAGGAAGCCGTTGAGGCTACCGGCCCGGACCGTGTCGGCCACGCTCAGGAAGCTCTGGTGGAACGCCACCAGTGTCAGCAGGGTTAGGAAGGCCCAGCGCAGCGTCAGCAACGAGATGGTGCGCTCGCGGCGCGGCGGTTTGGGCCGGGCAGCCGCTGGGACCGCCGGATCAGCAGCCGACGCGGACGGGGTGGGCTGGCTCGCTGCCAGCTCAGCCGTCATCGGTTCCGCCGGCGCGTCTGCGGTTGCGCCGCAGCAGAGCGAACGCGGCCGCACCGACCGCCACGGCCGTCACGGCTCCTGCCACCCACCATCCGATCCGGCTGCCGGGGGCTGAGGTCGAGGCAGCCACACCCGACTGGGGGCCGACGACGACCGGCTGCTGCCCCGGTGCGCCGACCAGGGCGACCCCGTCCAGCTTGGAGAACCGCCGCGGATCGGCGCTCACCCAGCTCAGCAGCGCGTCCAGCTGGTCCGGTGCGCCGTTGGAGGTGGCCACCAGCAGCGAGCGCCGGCCGTCGTAGAACGCCTGCAATGCGCCGTAGCGCAGTTCAGGATCCAAGGTGAGGGTGTCCGGTTTGCCGTCGGTTGACATCCCGGTGACGTTCAGACGTCCCTGGTCGGCACGGATCGGCAGCGGGACCTCCGGTTTGTCCCAACCGTCGGCGGAGATGATCACCGCCGGCAGCTTGCCCGCCAGCGCCTCGTCGATTCCGGTGACTTCGGTGTCGATCGGCAGTGCGGAGAGCCGCTGCAGCGCCACCGCGATCGCTGTCGCGCGGACGGTGTCGGCGAATGCGCCGGGCCCGATCCCGATCAGGGTCCGGGGCATCAACGCCTGCGGCAGAGACTGCAGACCGGCCGGGGTCGGCGGTACCGCCGCCGAACTCTCCACCACGCTGTCGCCGTCGATGGTGAGGGTCAGCGGCTGGAACTCACCGCAGCGGCCGGTGGGTCCGGCGACGTTGAGCGAGATGCCGACGGTGGTGTAGCGCTGCAGCAGCCGGTCCGGTACGTCGATCCAGCGGTCGATCAGCCCACGGTCGTCGACCTGCCAGGTGTCGATGGTCTCGCCCCCGACGATGGCCACCAGGCGCGCACTGACTCCGGCGGGCAGCGGGGTGTAGGAACCCGTCAGGTGCACCCTGACATTCTGGGTGGGCCGGCCTATCCGGGTCTGGTCGATGCCGATCGCAACCTGGGGGGCCAGCGCGACAGCCGAGACCACCGGCTGGCCCAGCCGGCGCAGCGTGGTGACGTCACCGGGAAGCTGGGGCGCGGTGCGCAGCGGTCCCACCACAGCCTTGGAACTCAGCGCGAGGCGGTTCAGATCGGAGGAGAGCAGGCGCGCCTGGTTGGTGAGTTCGTTCTCCGGACCCGAGATCCGTAGGTTCGGCAACGCCCCCGGCAGGGGCTGCAGGGCGACACCGACGTCGGTGCCCTGCTGGATGATGATCTGGCGTTCGAACGGGCCCGCCGGCGGCGGAGGCGGGGCGGACGCCACCACCACGACCTTGGTGGGTTGCTGGCCGTACCGTGCGGTCACCGCCGCGGCGAGGCGGACAGCGGCATCGGACTCGGCCCGCTCCGGGTTGGGCGGGATCGCGATAGTGAGCTTGCGCAGGATCGGCGGCAGGAATTCGGCGACGGTGGCGGCCGGTTGTTCGTCCCCGCCGAAGGTGACGGCGGCATTGGTCAGGCGCAGCGGGTTGGTGGGATCAAGGCAGTAACCCTCCACCGGCACCAGGTTGGTGCGCAGGGTGACGGTCACCGAGTTGTCCGCGATGGACACCCCGGACAACGGGATCACGACCGGCGCCTGGTCGTTGGTCGGCAGCGGAATCCGGGCGATGGTGCGCTCCTGCTGCATCACCGAGATGGCGCTGGAGCGAACGTTGACCGGCAGTTCGACCGTGGCGTTGAGGGTCAGCGGCACTAGGCCACGCGGGACGGGGAAGGTCAACTCAGCGGTGCCCTGGTCACCGTAGAAGGTCAGTGGCGCCGGGGTGCCCATATCCGTCAGCGAGAACACCATTGCGCCAGCCGGCGGACGGCCATCCGCCGCAGACGTCGCAGAGTCGGAACCGGGCGACGGGATGTCGTTCGGGTCAGGTGCGGCATACCCGGTCGGGGACCCCGCGAAGAGAAACGCGAATGAAACCAACCCAACCAGCACACAAGCCACCCGGCGACCGACCCCCGACATAAGTAACATTCTGCTCGTCCTGCTCCTCGACACGGCTGTATTGGGCGATCGACTTGACCTCTTGGGGGACGTATCCACGGCTCGGCCACCGCAAAATGAAGATCCTCCGCCCTGTTCGGGGCGGAGGATCTCCGTGTGGACTGGGTTACCAGGCCGGCATCGTCGGGACACGCTCGACGTTGACGCCGCTGATCAGACGCCCGGGGACAGCTGGCCGTAGACGTACAGTGCGGCCGCTGCGGGCACCATCAGGCCGACGAACGCGAGCATCATCCGCCCGCGCATGCCGACATGGAAGTTCGGGTCACCTGACTCCGGACCTTCAGCAATACCGCCGGAAGTGACCGGGTCTTCAGTGATCGGGCGATCGGCGACCGTGTCTGGCATCAAGATGCTCGTCATGGTGGTCATCAGCAATCTCCTTCAACCGAAACAAGGCAGGGAATCCATCGGCTGTTAAGCCACCATTAATGATTCGCCAGACAGGTGTTTGTCGATATGAATCGCAGGGGTCATCTAGGTACTAGATCCCTCAGTCGGCCTGCGGTTTCTCCGGCGCGCGGGCCGTGGCGGCTGCGCCGCAGCGCGTTCGGGCGTGCGCCCGACTACCATCGGAGACGTGTCTGGGGGCCGCATCGTCATCGTCGACGACGGGAGACTCAATCGCGAATGCCTCGCCGCCCAGCTGCGGGTGCATGGGGTCGAAGCCGGCGAAGCCTGGGATCTCCCGTCACTGTTCAGCCAGGTAGA
>JAUPKO010000680.1 GCA_030837395.1 Actinomycetota bacterium
AGGATGCGCCGACCGTCGGACACCGCGATGCCGGCCGACTCCTGGCCGCGGTGCTGGAGCGCGTAGAGCCCGAAGTAAGTGAGTTTGGCGACTTCCTCGCCCGGTGCCCACACCCCGAACACCCCGCACGCGTCTTGTGGACCCTTCTCGCCAGGGAGGAGATCGTGCGAGAGTCGACCATCGCCGCGCGTCACGCAGGTGAGTCTACGCGGACGGGCCTGCCCGTCGCCCCCGCCGGGCGGTCGCCGTCGCAGCCTGCTGACGGACAGAGCGCGCGGATGCATACTTGGGGTATGACTGGTGATATGACGACGATCAAGGTGCGCAAGTCCACGAGGGCGGCGATCAGCCGCGAAGCGCGCCGGCACGGGCGCACTGCCGATGAGTACCTCGCGGCGCTGGTCGCCGAGGACGTCTGGCGTGAGCGTATGCAGCGTGCCCGGGAGGATATGGCGAACGCCGATCCCGAGTATGCGAGCGAAGTCGCCCTGTGGGACTCGGCGACCGCGGCGGACGGGTTGACGTGATGGCGTCCGGAGCGGCCTTGCGCCCAGGGTCTGTCGCGTGGGTCGACCTGGGGGAGTCAGTCGGGCGCGAGCAGCAGGGGCGTCGCCCCGCCGTCGTCGTGAGTTCCGAGGATCACCTCGCGGTGGCGACGTCCCTGGTGGCTGTCGTGCCGTGCACCACCGTGGACCGCGGCTGGATCAATCACCTGCGGATCGATTCGGAATCAGCCGGCCTGGATCGGGCCACCTTCGCCATGACCGAGCAGGTGCGGACGGTGGCGCGCGGTCGGTTGGTCGGCGAGGTCGGGTCGGTCTCGGCGGCCAGTCTCGGCGAGATCACGGCTTGGGTGCATCGCTGGCTCGCGCCCCCACTGGAGTCCTACCCCCCGAGGATCTGAAGCTCGACTGCGTCGCCAGCGACCGGGGTGCCGGTGGCGGCGAGCATCCGTGACTTGATCTGCTGCCCCCCGGGGAGTTGGATCGACAGCAGCACGTCGTGGCCGTGGTAGGACACGTCCGTCACGCGGGCGTCGGCGTCGGTGCGCGGGGCAGCCTGCACGTGCTCCGGTCGCAGCATCGCCATCGCCTCTGCCGCATCAAAGGGCACCGTCGCAGGTAGCGTGCCGAGCACGCAGGTGAGTGAGCCGTCGGCGCGGCGATCGGCCGGCAGCAGGTTGCAGTCGCCCAGGAATTCGGCCAACGCGCAGTCGACCGGGCGTTCGTAGATGTCGCGGGGGGCGGCAGCCTGCACGATCCGGCCGTCACGCAGCACAGCGACCTCATCCGCGCACGACAGCGCCTCGTCCTGGTCGTGCGTCACGAGCACGGCGGTCGTGCCGCACTGCTTGAGGGTGGCGATCACCTCGGTGCGGACGCTGGCGCGCAGCGACACGTCGAGGGCGGAGAAGGGCTCGTCGAGCAGCACGACGTCGGGGGCCGGCGCCAGGGCTCGGGCCAGTGCCACCCGCTGGGCCATGCCGCCGGAGAGTTCCTGCGGGCGGGCCTTGCCCAGGCCGGGCAGGCCAATCATCTCCAGCAACTCGGCCACTCGGGCAGCCCGGTCGCGTCGGGGCAGGCCGAAGCCGATATTCCCGGCGACGTCCAGGTGCCCGAACAACGCCCCCTCCTGCGGCACGATGCCCACTCGGCGCCGTTCCGGTGGCACCCAGGTGCCCGAGCCGGCGACCCGTCGCCCGGCCACCATCACCTCGCCGGCGGTGGGCCGCAGGAACCCGGCCGTGACCCGCAGGAGGGTGGACTTGCCGCAGCCGCTGGCACCCAGCACTGCGGTGAGCGTGCCCTCCGGCACGGCAAGGTCGACCCCGTGCAGCACCTCATCGCCGTCGTAACCGGCCCGCACCCCGACGAGTTCGATGCCGGACATCGCGGATCCTCCAGCTTCTCCTCCGGTGTGGCCCACCTCCGATGTGGTCAACCAGGTGTGCCACGTCATTATGACCCCACCTGGACCAACTCGTTTGCGGTCCGGGCGTCGCGGGTGGCTGGCGGCTCGGCCGCGGCCGGCGCCACCTCGGATACCACCCGCGACAGCCAGAACGCGGGCACCGCCGCGAGCAGCAGCAGGGCGGCGGCATAGGGGGCCGCGGCGGCGTAGTCGGCCACCTCGGTGTTGCGCCAGATCTGGGTGGCGAGGGTCTCCATGCCGGTGGGGCGCAGCATCAAGGTGGCGGGGAGTTCCTTCATCGCGGTGAGCATGGCGAGCACCCCGCCGGCGAGGACGCCCGGCCAGGTGAGGGGCACTGTGACCCGCCGAAAGGTGGCCAGCGGGCCCTGACCCAGGCTGCGGCTCTGCTGCTCCAGCGTCGGCGGCACGGCGGCGACGGAGGTCCGCACGGAGCCCAGGGCCTTGGGCAGGAACAGCACGCCGTAGGCGAAGCCGACCACAGCCACGCTCTGGTAGGCGGCGGGGACGACGGCCAGCGTGAAGAAGACCAGTGACAGGCCCACCACCACGCCGGGCAGCACATGACTCATGAAGGCTCCGGTCTCCGTGGCCCGCACAGCGGTGCCCCGGTACCGCGCCGCGAGCACCCCCACCGGCAGCGCCAGCGCCAGCGCGATGACCGCACCGAGGGCGGACACCGCGAGGGTCGCGGCAGCTGCCTGCGCCAACCCGGCGGGGTCGAAGCCGTCACCGGCGGACTGTACGAGCATGCGGATCAGTGACCACGCGGGTACCCCCAGCGCCAGCAGGCTCAACACCCCCAGACCCGTCGCCGCCGGCCAGCGCCACGGCCCAAGGGTGATGTCGGGGCCTCGGCGGGCGCTGCCAGCCCCGGAGCGCCAGCGCTGGGCGGACCCTCGCGAGGACTGTTCGGCGAAGACGAAGATCAGCGCCAGGCACACCAGGAGCAGCGCCAGCACCGCGGCACTCGTGCGGTCGAAACTCGCGCGGTACGAGGCGTAGATGGCCCGCGGGAAGGCGTCGTAGCGCATGATCGCCACGGTGCCGAAGTCACTGAGGGTGTAGAGCGCTGCCAGCAGGGTGCCCGCCGCGGCCGCCGGCACGACCTGCGGTAGCCCAGCCCGACGGAAGGCCTGCCAGGGGCTCAGCCCGAGGGACCTGGCGACCTCCTCGGCACCCGCGTCGGCCCCGCGGAAGGCCGCGGCCACGGGCAGCACCACATAGGGCGTGCTGACAAGTGTCAGCACCAGCCAGGAGCCGGTGAAGCCGCTCATCCCGGGGAACATCGCCAGCCAGGCGTAGGCCGCCACATACGACGGCACCGCCAGCGGCAGCGCCAGCAGCACCAGCCAGCCCCGGCGCCAAGGGAGTTGCGCCCGCGCCACGAGCCAGGCGGCCGGAACCCCGATGAGCAGGCAGGTGCCCGCGACCGCGACTGTGAGGGCAAGGCTGTTGGCGGCCACGGCCCAGGTGCGTGGTCGGCCGAGCACCGAAGCCACCGTGTCCCAGCCGGCACCGAAGGTGCGGACGAGCAGGTAGCCCAGGGGGATCAAGGCCACGGCCGCGCTGGCCGCTGCGAGCAGCAGTAGCCAGCGCGGGGGTCGGCGGGTCATGGTGGTCAGGCTCCGGTCAGATCAGGCCCACGTCGCGCAGCATCTCCTGCGTGGCGGGCAGCTCTTCGAGTCTTTCCAGCGGCACCGGCGGGCCCTGCAGGGAGTCCAGGGCGGGCAGTCCCTCGGCCGCCGCGATGCCCGCCACCAGGGGGTACTCGAACGTCTCGGTGGCGAAGTAGGTCTGCGCGTCCGTGCCGAGTAGGTAGGCCACGAACGCGTCCGCATCCTCGCCCGCACCGCCGGTGAGGATGCCCGCGCCGGACACGTTGACCAGGGCACCCGGGTCGCCGGGGGCGCTGAAGGCGATCTGCGCCCGCATGGCCTCGGCACCGACGTCGGCGGCCTTCTCGTACCAGTAGTAGTGGTTGACCAGGCCCAACTTCACCTGGCCGGCGTTGACGGCGTCCAGGATCAGCCCGTTCTTCTCGTAGGTCTGCACGTCGTTGTCGACCAGGCCTTGCAGCCAGGCCTGGGTCTTGTCGTCGCCGTCGGTCAGGCGCATCGCGGTGACGAACGACTGGAAGGAGGCGTTGGTCGGCGCGATCGCCACCTGGCCGGACCACTTCGGGTCGGTGAGGGCGTACACGGACGTCGGGACGTCGGCCTCGGGTACCTGCTGCGCGTCGTAGGCGATCACCCGGGAGCGGCCGGTGACGCCCACCCAGGTGCCGTCCTCGGCCGAGTACTGCGGCGGCACGAGTTCCACGGTCGCCGGGGGCACCGGGCCGAACAGCCCCGCCGCGCTGACGGCTCCCAGCGCCCCCGCATCTTGGGCCAGGAAGACGTCGGCGGGGGTTCGGTCGCCCTCCTCCACGAGTTGGGCGGCGAGTTCGGCGCTGTCGCCGTAGCGGACCTCTGTGGCAATGCCCGAGTCCTCGCTGAACTGCTCCAGCAGGGGGCCGACCAGGCTCTCACTGCGCCCGGAGTAGATGACGAGGGGCTCGCTGGCCTCGGCTGCAGGTGAGGTACCGGCGGCGTCCGACTCGGCGGTGCCGCCGCCGCTGGACGAGCAGGCAGTCAGGGCGAGGGTGCCGGCGAGCACGCCGCCGAGGGCGAGCACGAGGGAGTGGGGGCGACGTCGTCGCAGGAGAGGCATGGTCTTCTTTCCGTCGGGAACTTAGGTAAGCCTAACCTATCTATGACGGTGTCTGGAGGGGATCCGGGGGTGGGTGACGTGCAGGCGGGTCACAGGCGCCGCGTTGCTCACTGCGCGCATCCGGGTTGGTGCAGATGCGGCGGGTGGTGCTCACGTTCGGTAGAGCGGGAAGTACGCAGTGAGGTCGCTGCGTTCGCCCGAGGCCCGCACCGCACCTGCCTCGTGAGCCTGCGCCCAGGTGAGGGTGCCCGTGGCGAGCGCGATCAGTGTGCGGGCGTCGAGTTGGACGAGGGCGGGCGGGGTGCCGCGACGGTGCCGGACACCCGGAATCACCTGCACGGCCGCGTACGGCGGCACTCGCACCTCGACGCTGTGACCTGGTGCGCGGGCGGCCAGTTCGGCCAGGATTGCCTTCACTGCGGCCTTCTCGGTGGTCCGCTCCGGCTTGTCCCCCGTGGCGTAGGCGGCCTGGCAGGCGGCTATCTCAGCCGGCGGGGAGGGGAAGCCAGTCACCCCAGCACGTCCGAGAGCGGTGGCAGGGCAGCAGCGCCGGGCAAAGCGGGCGAGTCTGGCGGGCAGGTCGCGTCGATCCAGTCGAGGATCACGTCCAACCCCGCCCGCCAGTGCCCGTCGAGCATGACGTCGTGGCCGCCCGGCACCATACGCACCTGCGCGTCGACCTCACGGGCCGCGCGGTCGAGGTCAGACCGAGCCAGCAACGCGTCGTCGGCAGCACCCACCACCAGCATCGGCACGTTGATCGGCTCGAGGCGTCCGGGCATTGCCATCGCGAGTTGCGCCCACGGCGACTCCCGGCCGATGCGGCTGACGTAGCCCTCGGCCCGGCCGGGGTCCAGGTCGGTGAACAGGTCGGCGGCGGTGAGCTTCAGGCTGCCGCCGACCAGAT
>JAUPKO010000681.1 GCA_030837395.1 Actinomycetota bacterium
GGCAGCAACGTGGATCGCAGCGCAGTGGAGCTGCTGCTGATGGGCTGTCCGGTGTGTCGGAGGCGGCGGTGACCTCGGTGCGGCATGCGACCGACGGTTGGCGGCTGGTCGCCTTCATCATCGGCGACCCTGACCCGAACCGTCTGCGAACCGTTGTCGCCGACCAGCTGGGCCCAGCCGCGGTACCGACCATCGTGGCCGTCGAGTCATTGCCCCGGCTGCCAGGTGGGAAGGTGGACCTGCCATCGTTGGAGGCCGAAGCCCGGCTCCAACTCGATCGGGAACGGGAGAAGTGATGATGCCGGACCACCTGCCACGCGAACTCGCACGCAACTGGCCAGGGCCGACATGACGGCAGTGAAGACCTGGTGGGTGGGCGCCCGCCCTCGCACCTTGCCGGCGGCCATCGCACCAGTCGCGGTCGGCGCTGGTGCTGCGGCGATGCAGAGCGCCCGCGACTACCGGCCACAGGACTTCCTGATCGCGGGTCTGTGCCTGATCGTCTCGCTGGCGTTGCAGGTGGGTGTCAACTACGCCAACGACTACAGCGACGGGGTGAAGGGCACCGACGACGAGCGGGTGGGCCCGGTCCGACTCGTCGGTTCGGGGCTGGTCGCGCCACACCTCGTGCGGCGCGCTGCATTCGTGAGTTTCGGGGTGGCGGCTGTGGCCGGGCTGGTGCTGTTGGCGATCACCGGACTCTGGTGGCTGCTGCCGGTGGGATTGCTGGCTGTTGCGGCGGCCTGGTTCTATACCGGCGGAGCTCGTCCCTACGGCTACGCGGGTCTGGGCGAAGTCGTGGTGTTTGTGTTCTTCGGCGTGGTGGCGGTAGCCGGGACCTCGACGCTGCTGCTGGGCCAGGTGACGGTCGTGTCCCTGGTCGCATCGGTTCCGGTCGGCTTGTTGGCCTGCGCGCTGCTGGTGGTGAACAACCTCCGCGACATCGCCAGCGACGATGCGGCCGGTAAGCACACGTTGGCAGTGCGGTTGGGTGACCAGCGGACTCGGTCGCTCTACGTGGCGATGATCTGGCTGCCATTCCTGATAGTGATCGCCATGACCCTCGTGGCTTTGGTGATCTCGAACGGTCCCATCTTCGCGGCCCTGCCGATCATCACCTTGCCGCTCGCCGCCGCGCCCGCTCGCGCCGTCCGGAACGGCGCCACCGGCCCGAACCTGATCGCGGTGCTCGGCGCTACCGCGCGACTGCACCTGGTGTTCAGCCTGTTGCTCGCGGTCGGGCTCGCCTTGTCCGTCCAGTGACGGTGCGCTGGCCCCGGTGGTTGGCCCTCCTGGAGGCAACGGGCGGGGCGGCCGTTGCCGGAGCAGGGCGGTCAGAGGAGTTCGTCCTCGGCCGTCTTGGACTCCTCGATCCGATTGTTGATCCGGGTGAGCCGACGGGCGAGCCGCGCGCTCATCGCATCTCGGAGCGGGGCGAGCACCACGAACGACAGCAGCCCGGAGATGAGGAAGGCGAGCACCAGCAGCAGGAAGCCCCTGGCGCCCACGAGGTACAGCAACCCGGCCACGACCAGCAGCAGCGCCAGCCTGGCCAGCGAGTAGTACAGGGTCGCATGTCGGGGTCCGGTGTTGACCGCAGGAGAGTCGTCCGCGGGAGCCGCCGGGGTGGTTTTGGCTGCGGGAGCCCCCGCCGGCGTCGGATCAACTGACTGCTCGGCTCGCGCCTCGGCCGCCTCACTCTGATCATTCACGAGCGAAAGGTTACGCCGCGGCTTTCGCAACCGCGCAACCCGCCGTACTCTCAAGGACGTGGGACGCCTGCTGATACTCGCCATCCCGTTGGCGATAACCGTCTATGCCTTCATCGATGTGCTGTCGACACCGGCTGGAACGTTTCGTCGCGGGCCAAAGGCCCTGTGGGCAATCGCGGTCCTACTGGTGCCGCTGATTGGGGCTCTGCTCTGGTTCCTGTCCGGCCGGCCGAGGCGCCGGCGGGACACCCCGCGGTCCTCAGCACCGGACGACGATGCCGAGTTCCTCCGGGAACTCCAGTGGCGGGCCCGGCAGCAGCGCAAGCCGGGCAGCGATGAACCAACCCCCGACGGCCCGGTGGCCTAGCAGCCCGGTGGGCTAGCAGCCCCGTGGCCTAGCAACCCGGTGAACTGGGAGCCGACCCCTGCGTGGGAGTGCAGCCCGGTGAACTAGGAGCCGACCCCTGCGTAGGAGTGCAGCCCGGTGACGAAGATGTTCACTCCGAAGTAGTTGAACAGGAACGCCGCAAAGCCGAGCAGCGCGATGTAGGCGGCGCGGCGACCCTTCCAACCTGCCGTGGCCCGCGCGTGCAGGTAGCCGGCGTACATCACCCAGGTGATGAACGCCCAGGTCTCCTTCGGGTCCCAACCCCAGTAGCGACCCCAGGCGCTCTCCGCCCAGATCGCACCGGCGATGACCGCGAAGGTCCACAGCGGGAACACGAAAGCGGTGACCCGGTAGGCGAGGGCGTCAAGGCGTTCCGCCGCCGGCAACCGAGAACTCAACCAACCGGTGACATCCCCCCCGGCGGACTTGCGCTCGGCTCGTTCGCGCACCAGGAACATCGATGACAGTGCCGCAGACAGAGTGAACCCACCAGCGCAGATGATGGCCGCCGAGACATGGATGATCAGCCACCAGCTCTTCAGCGCAGGCACCAGCTGGGCGGACTCGGTGTACAGCACCGTCACGGCCAGCCCCAGCGTCAACAGCACCAGTCCGGTGATGACGACGCCGAGCCACCGGAGATCGTGCTTGATCGACACGGCCAGGTACACGGCGGCGACGGCCAGTGCGGCGGTGATCGAGAATTCGTACATGTTGCCCCACGGCACCCGGCCGGCGGAGAAACCGCGCAGCAGGACAGCGATCAGCAGCAGCCCGGTGCTCAACC
>JAUPKO010000682.1 GCA_030837395.1 Actinomycetota bacterium
GCAAACTGCCCACGCAGGCGTGGCTGGAGGTGGTGGGGACGGCCCACGAGGAGGGGCTGCCGTCGAGCGCCACGATGATGTACGGCCACGTGGACGCCCCGCGGCATTGGGTCGGCCACCTACGCACGCTACGCGGCCTGCAGGAGCGCACCGGGGGCTTCACCGAGTTCGTGGGACTACCGTTCGTGCATCACAACGCCCCGCTCTACCTGGCTGGCGTGGCCCGCCCCGGCCCGACCTGGCGCGATGATGTGGCAGTCACGGCGCTGGCCCGGGTCATGCTCCATGGTGCCATCGACAACATCCAGGTGTCGTGGGTCAAAATCGGCCCGAAGGCGTGTGCCAGGCTGCTGGCGGCCGGGGCCAACGACGTCGGCGGCACGCTGATGGAGGAGACGATCTCGCGGATGGCCGGGTCGGAGCATGGGTCCGCGATGACGATCGCCGGGCTGCACGAGATCGCCGGCCTGGCTGGCCGGCCGGCCCGGGAGCGGACGACGGTTTACGGTCGCGTTCGGCCCGCATGAGGGGGCGCCGCGATGGTTAGGAATTCTTGACATAGCACCTCGGACTTGACTTGTGACGTGCGACACGGGTGTAATTCCACTGTTGTCATTCGCACCGGGCCCAATCCCCAAGGCCCAAGGGATCGCCCCGGAAGGAACCAGATGAATCACGTTGACGTTTTTCCACTCGACTTCTCGGAGGAGCTTGCCTGGCAGGAGCGTGCCCTGTGTGCGCAAACCGACCCCGAGGCGTTCTTCCCGGAGAAGGGCGGATCGACACGTGAGGCCAAGCGCGTGTGTCAGTCCTGCGAGGTGCGCATGGAGTGCCTGGAGTACGCGCTGGCTAACGATGAGCGTTTCGGCATCTGGGGCGGTCTCAGTGAGCGGGAGCGCCGACGGCTGAAGAAGCAATCGGCCTGACGCCGTGCGCGGCGCCCGGGATCGGCACGGTCGGGGAGTGCGGGGGCCGTTACTTCCGGCCACCATGCCCGGCGCGCTGACGAGGCGCGAACAGTTCGACCGGCAGGTGGCCCGGGCGGTGTCGCACCTGGCTCGGCACAGCCCCGAGGTGCTCACGGCTGACGTCGTGGTGCAGGAGGTCCCTCGCGTGCCTCGCCGGCTTGCGGTCGCACCGCTGGGGCGAGTGGTACGGCAAACCTCACCTGCGCAACTGGTGATCCATCGTCGCCCGATTGAGCACCTGGGTTCAGATACCGCGCTGATCCGCGATGTCTTGGCCGAACTCGCCGGTGACCTCCTGGCCAAGTCGCCGGACGAGTTGGACCCGCACTATCCCCGCCGCTGAGGGGCCCACAGCAGGGTGTCCAGCGCCCTATGCGGCGCGGCGCCGGTCGACCTCAGGCGCGGCCGGGTTACGCTTCGCAGCGTGAGTCTGCACCGAATCTGCTCCAAGCCGTCGTGTCGTGAACGTGCTGTGGCGACGCTCACATTCGTCTATTCGGACTCCACCGTGGTGCTGGGTCCGCTCGCGACGACCGCCGACCCCTACTGCCACGACCTGTGCCAGGGGCATGCCGATCGCCTCACCGTGCCACGTGGCTGGGACGTGATCCGGTTGGACTTCGACCCCGCGCAGTTCGGCCCCACCCTGGACGACCTCGAGACCCTGGCCGACGCCGTGCGCGAAGCCGGGCGCTCCAAAGCCGTTGATCCGCTCGCCGTGGGTGAAGCGGACGTGCCCGCCGGCACCGTGGAGGGCGCCCGCCGCGGTCACCTCAGGGTGCTCCGGACAACCGACTGAACGGCCCGCACAACGGCGTCACGGACGCTACCCCAACGTCGGGAGCAGTTCCTCGATGTAGGTCAAGGTCTCGTCCGGGCCGGTGACGGCGTGAGTCTGGACCCCGACGGCGATGACCGGGTAGTCGTTGCCGCCCGGCTCCAGCCGATCCCCGATGAACAGGATCTCGGCCGGGGCGACATCCAGCAGTTCGGCGAGGCGCTGCATGCCGTAGGCCTTGTCGACACCCTTGGTGGTGACATCGATGGAGGTCGACCCGCCCGCCCGCACTTCCAGCTCGGGAATCTCCTTGCTGATCGCGGCCCGCAGCAACTCCCGCTTGCTGCCATCGGGGTCCCACGCCTTCTTCGGCGCCACGGGGGCCTCTTGGCCGAGCGCCGAGTAGGTGATCTGCGAACCCCGGTCCTCGATCCGCGCCCCGAACACGTCCGCGTCCGAACCCCAGTAGCCCAAATCCTTGGCGGCGGCCTCGATGGCTGCGATCGCCGCGGACTTCTCCTCCGGGGTGAGGTCGTGGGCGTAGATCAACTGCCAGCCTTCGTCCTGCCACCGAAGGTAGCGGGTGCCGCAGGTGGGCATCAGGTGCAGGTCCGCCAGGCTCGGCGACGCCGGCAGGCGCTGGAGCAGCTGCTGGTCGAACTGCTCGAATCGGCCGCCGGAGATCACGCACACGGGTCGGCGTTCGAGCAGCTTCAGCAGCGCCGCTGTCATGTCCGGATGCACCGCGGACTTGGACTCGGCGAGGGTATCGTCGAGATCGAAGGCAACTACCCGGATGTCAGTCATGGGACTCCAATCTCATGCTCCCGTCACACCGCGTGACCGGAGTTGACCGCAGGCGCCAGCGCGAGGCGGGCACAGCCATGGTTCCCCCTATGTTGGCACGCCCGCCCGACGTGGCGCAGCGCCGTTGCCGCGGACGAGCCCGGCACCCGGCCACCGCCCGACCGAGCTGCCCACCGGACCGCTCGTTCGAGCCGTCCGCGTGGCTGTGTCGATCGGCACGGTGGGGGCCTAGGCTGACGTCCATGAGTGAACTCGATCCTCGACTGCTGGAGATTCTGGCCTGTCCGTGCGAACAACACGCCCCGGTCGTGGAGCAGGGCCCGACGCTGGTGTGCACGCGTTGCCGCACCACATTCGAGGTACGTGATGGCATTCCGGTGATGCTGCTGGACGAGGCGACCCCCGGGCCGGCGGGTATCGGCGCGGACCTCGGCGAGTAGGCCTTGACCCTCGACGACGGCATCCTGGCCGACCCTGATCGGCTGGTGGCCGCGGGCGGGGCCGTGCTAGCCGCGACGGCGTCGGCCGGTGCCCAACTACGCGCTGGCGTGACGGAATGTGATCGAGACGTGCTCGCGGGCGTGGTCACCGCCGGCCGGCCGCGCGCGGTCGTGGTGATGGGCGCGGGTGGCTCGAGTGCCGCCGGCGATGTGCTGGCTGCCTGCGCCGGTCGTGGCTCGTCGGTCCCGGTGGTGACCATCGGGGGACCCGGCCTGCCCGGGTGGGTCGGTTCGCTGGACCTGGTGATCGCACTGTCGGCCTCCGGCTCCTCGCCGGAGACCCTCGCCGTGGTGGCCGAGGCGGGCCGTCGCGGCTGTCACGTGGTGGGGGTGTCCGGTGGCGGCGAGTTGGTGGCCGCGGTGACGGC
>JAUPKO010000683.1 GCA_030837395.1 Actinomycetota bacterium
ATTCGGGTGGCGACTTGGAATGTGGAATGGGCGGCCCGCGCGCAGCGTGACGCGATCACGGCCCGCCTGGCGTCGGTGGACACCGACGTCCTCGTCGTCACCGAGGGTGTCACGAGTGTCCTGCCGACGGGAGGCCACCACGCCCTGGGCGACGCGAACTGGGGCATCCCGCTCAGCGACCCGCAGCGCCGCAAGGTCCTGCTGTGGAGCCGTTTCCCGCTCAGCGACGTGGTCACCGACCCCGGAACCGACCTCCCACCGGGCCGGTTCGTGGCCGCGACCTGCCACACGCCAGCGGGTCCGATCAGGGTGATCGGGGTGTGCATTCCCTGGTCCTTCGCCCACGTGACGTCCGGTCGCGGCGATGCTGAGCCGTGGCAGGAGCACCTGCAGTTCCTGCACGGGCTTCGACCCCTCATCGAGCAGCATCCCCCGTCGCCGCCACTTATCGTGATGGGGGACTTCAACCAGCGCATCCCGCGCATGAGGGCACCCCGCCATGTGAGCGACGCCCTCGAAGAGCTCCTGCGGCCCCTGCACGTCGTCACGTCGGGCGACATCGCTGGACTGCCGTCGGGCACCGTCGACCACATCGCTGTAACGTCCGGACTGCACGCGAGCGAGGTGCACGGGCTCTCGCGGCACGCCGCGGATGGCGCGCAGCTCAGCGACCACGACCTCATCGCTGCGGAGCTCGTCGTCCGGGCGTGATGTCCCGGGCGTCAGTCGGCGCACCGCAACGATGGGCGCCTAGCCAGTAGCCGGCATGCGGGTGGTCACGACCTGTGCGGCGGTGCCACCCGAGGTGACAGTCGCACTATCGCCAGTACCGCGCCATGATCTCCAGACCGCAGTGGAGCGGAGTGCCAGGTGAGACCTGGCACTCGTGTGCGGGAACCTTGACGTCATGGCCTATGGGTGGGTACAGCGGCGCGATGACCACGTGGCGAGCCGTGATTGGGCGACGCTGCCGCCCGCCGTGAGGAGCGAACGGCTGCAGACCTACATCACCGTGGTCACCGACGCCGCAGAGGATTCGTGGGCCGAGGCTTGGTTCTCTCGGTGCTGTCACGCATTCCGCTCTTGAGAGACCATCGATTGACCCCAATCTCACGTGGACAGGTGCGCGCACCCTGACTGAACTTCGGTGCAGCTTACTCAGGGTATCTAGATCACCAGTCCCATGCTGAGGCTAGCCAGTGCGCACAGCGACCCGGCGAGTGAACAGCTGACATGTCGTGCGAACTGCCCTCCGCCGATTCTGCGGCGACACCCGTGCAGCACGGGTAGATGCCCTCACGATGAGTCCTGATCATCGTCATTCGGAGGCAGCATGACTTGCCACGACAAGATCACGAAATCGAGTGCTTCGTCCAGACTGCCGTCCTGATCCGCGGCTGACTGGGTCAGCAACCTCTTGGTCTCACTGATGCACGCGACAATGTAGGCCAAGCAAGCATCGTCAGGCACCACTCGTCCCGCCGCCACTTGCTCGGCAAGAATGATTCCGCGATGGTGCCAAAGCATGGCCGACAGACGCTCGCGAGGGTCCTCTACGCCTTCGGTGTCCGAAAACGTCGACAAGGTTCGTTCCTGGGAACCCTTGCGTTGGTAAAGACCCGTATCAAGTAGGGCTCGCGAGATGGATACCCCAACGTCCGGCGAGACCAGTGATCGCGCGATCGGGCGCCAACACGCCACAACGCCCCAGTTGTCATCCACCAGTTCACTGGGGTCACCGCTGGTTGCCTTCTGGACCGCCGCCGCGGGGTCCAGTGCAGTCGTGCACAAAATGGCGACTAAGGGGTTGGGTCCGTGACTGACGTCATCCTTGAGCTCACGTGTGATTCGGGGATGCACGGCCATCAGCGGAGTAACGACTAGATGCGCGAAGCCGGAGTCAAACGCGGCCACGGCGAGCAGTCCGGCTCTCAAGTCATCCGCCTGGAGTCTCGGCGATGATCCCACGAGCCTCTCAGCCGCTGTCACCTGTCGATAGTGGACTCCGTTGTTCGAGACCAGCACCTCCCCAACCGCGACGGCGCCATCTTGGGTGATGTCAATGTCGTCCGTCAGCAAGATGCTCGCCGCCTCGAGAGGAAACTCGAACTGGTCGTAGTTGCCGAAGAACTCCTGCCGCTCCATCCACATGTCCGGGTCAACCTGCGTAGGGCCATGAACGAAGTCCGGGCTCTCGAATGTGCTCGCATTGAGAAGGGCATGGCGAAGATACTGACCTCGCGCGTCGTCGCCCATCGACCGCGGCTGCCAGTACCAACGTTGACCCACAGAGTCATCAAACTGGATAGAGAGCCGGACGGTGTCTCCACTGATCTCATCCAAGTAGACGCGGACCTGGATTGCGTCGCATTCCAGAAGGTCCGAGATAAGTCGGTGTACGAAGCCGAGGGCAGTAGCGCCGTCGCCAGGATCAGAGGAATCATCGGTAGCGGGGGTATGCACCAGGCCTACTCCAATCCCAGAGTGTGTCGAACGACACCAGAGTGCCAGAGAAGCCACCCGCGTGGTGCGGCAAACAGAGTTGCCTAGTATCACCATCGACAGAGCGAACCCGGCTGGTGCCGGGAGGGAACCATGGCGAGACTGGAGTCCAAAACGTACATGTCGTGGTAGCCAGCAACTGCGAAGTGTGGAGTGGCGTGCCCGCGCCCGACTCCGGGCGCTGGAGACCGAGTGCTCTTCGCGGCTCGCAGCGCTCCTGAGAGTGGGGGAGTGGGCTTGGCGTGTCGGGTTGGCCGTCAGTACAGGAGGCCTACGGCAAGTCCGGGCATCATGTCGCGCTCAGGGAATCAGTCTGTGCTCATGGGACGGCCCACATGAGTCGTCTGAGACGCCCTAGTCGCGCAGGCCTGACCAAAGGCCGATCAGGAACGCTGCGAGGCCGCCTACGACGACCAACCCGATGGCGAGTAGGACCAGGACCCCGACAAACACCGCAAACACTTCGAACATGATCGGTCCAATCCCGGGCAGCTTCGCGGCGAAAGCTATGTCCTGTTGAAGCTAGCAGCGTGGTCCGACAGGTCGGGCCATGAGGCAAGGCAGTGGACAGGGGCTCCATGGCTGCTGTTGCCATGATCGCTTGGGCCAACTCCCGTCTGCGAAGGCGGGAGAGGTCGACGCCCATGATCGGTCTCTCCTGACTGTGACGGGCGCGGAGAGTCTGCTCAAGGTGCCAACTCGGGCGCCGAG
>JAUPKO010000075.1 GCA_030837395.1 Actinomycetota bacterium
AGCTCATCTGCCCCAGCCATACGTTGAACAGCTGGGGCAATTCGTCCAAGGAGAAACGCCGCAGCCAGTGTCCGATACCGGTGATGCGCGGGTCACGGGTCATCTTGAACGTGGCGCCGTCGTCGCCATGCTCGGCGCGCAGGGTGTCGCGCATGGCATCGGCGTTGACCACCATGGTGCGGAACTTGTAGCACTTGAAGGTGGTGCCCCCGACACCGGCGCGGGTCTGCCGGAAGAACACCGGCCCCGGGCTGCTGACCTTGATCAGGATCGCGAAAATCGCTAGCGGGATCGCCAACACCGCGAGCAGCAACGAGGAGCCGACGACGTCGATGAACCGCTTGACCACCTTCGCCGGCCCGGAGAAGCGCGGCATCTCGACCCGCACCAGCGCCATTCCGTTGATGGGTTCGATGCTCAGGCGGGGGCCTGCGATGTTGGCGATCTGCGGGCTGACCAGCAGCGAGAGGTCGTGATCCTCCATGGCCCAACCCAACCGCCGCGGCCAGGACGGGTCCTCATGCTGGGCGGGGGCGTAGACAATGGTGTCGGCGTCGACGTCGACGGCCGCCTTGACGACGACGGCTGGGTCAGGGTCGGCAGCGTCGGTGAGGTCCCAGTTGCCCACTTGCTCCATGAGGCCGCCGGACCTGGCGAACTGCTTCTCCAGTTGCGGATACTGTGCCTCCGAGGCGACCACGAAGACGCGGTGCAGCGGCTCACCGCGCTGCAGCCGACGGTGCAGGATGTTGCGCATCACGGATCGGTCGATCAGCAGGAAGGCTGTGCCGGTGACGGCCGAGTAGATCAGGAAGCGCCGTCCGTAGGTGGTGTTGGTGATGTAGGCCAGCGACATGGTGAGCGCGACAGTCCACAGACTCGCCATGAGGACCCGCCGGTACTCCTCGGCTCCGCCGCCGAGGATCGTCGTCGATCGGGTTTGCATCTGCCACAGCAGGATCGGCCACAGCGTCATCAGGGAAACGATCATGAAGGTCCGCGACGGGTCGCTCAGCGGTCCCTCGTAGCCGACGTTGAGCAGGACCCCCAGCGCGAGGGCTAAGGCGATCGCGAAGATGTCGGCCACCACCACCAGTCGGGCGTGGTTGCGCTCCTCCAGTGCCACCCGGGCCCGACCGACCATGTCGTGGGCCCGACCGTTCAGACTCACCAGGGGGCCCCGGATCGGGTCACCCGGACACTCCGGCGTCGCGGAACCAATCGATGGTGCGGCCCAGACCCGAGTCCAGGTCGACGACTGGTGCCCACCCGAGGGTTGCCCGGGCGCGGGTGATGTCGGGTTGGCGCTGCTTGGGGTCGTCGGCCGGGAGGTCCTCGAACCGCACCTGCCGACCACCGCCGACCTTCGACGTGACGATCGAGGCGAGTTCGAGCATCGACATCTCGTTGGGATTGCCCAGGTTGATCGGCCCGGTCACCTCGTGGTCGGTGGCCATCATCCGGACCAGCCCCTCCACCAAGTCGTCGACGTAACAGAACGAGCGGGTCTGCGAGCCGTCGCCGTAGACGGTGAGATCCGCACCGGACAGCGCCTGCACGATGAAGTTGCTCACCACTCGGCCGTCATCCGGCAGCATCCGGGGGCCGTAGGTGTTGAAGATCCGCACGACCTTGATCGGCATGTCGTGCTGGCGCCGATAGTCGAAGAAGAGCGTCTCGGCGCAGCGTTTGCCCTCGTCGTAGCAGGAGCGCAGACCGATGGGATTGACGTTGCCCCAGTAGGACTCGTCCTGTGGGTGCACCGGGGGGTCGCCGTACACCTCGGAGGTCGACGTCAACAGAATCTTGGCGCCCACCCGCTTGGCCAGGCCCAGCATGTTGATCGAGCCGATCACCGAAGTCTTTGTTGTCTGCACCGGATCGCGCTGGTAGAACACTGGCGACGCCGGGCAGGCGAGGTTGTAGATCTCATCAACTTCGACGTACAGCGGGAAGGTGATGTCGTGCCGGAGCAACTCGAAACGGGGGTTGGCCAGCAGGTGGTGGATGTTGCGTCGGGTGGACGAGTAGAAGTTGTCCACACACAGCACCTCGGCGCCGTCGTCCAGCAGCCGCTCGCAGAGGTGGCTGCCGATGAACCCTGCCCCGCCGGTCACGAGGACACGCCTGTACGTCACCTCGCCATGGTAACCGCGCGCCGCACCAACGCCGCACGCCACGCAACGCGTGCCACGCCCTAGTCTGGGAGCCTGGCGAGTGGGGCCGATTCCGGGGCCATCGGTAGGAGGAGGTGTCGTGGACAGCATCGACGTGCTGATCGACGATCAGATCTTCCTCATGCATGCCCGCGGCGGGATCTCCCGCTACTTCGCGGAGTTGTTGCGCGAGTTCGATGCGCACCCGGAATGGGGGGTCAACGCGCTCACCACGGTGCGCCACTCGCCCAACCAGCACCTGCGCGAAGTCGACCCGAGTGTGCGCGACCTGCCGTTTCGCGAGATGACCCGGTCCTGGAAGGTCGCCAAGCGGCTGGCCCGCTACCCCTCGGCGGTGTTGCAACGCCGCGTCGCGCCTGATGTCGTGCACTTCACCTACTACGACGCACGGCAGCTGGGAGCCTTCCCCGGTGTGCCCAAGGTGGTCACGGTGCACGACATGGTGCCCGAACTGCTCCCTGCCGACCTAGTCGACGGCGAGCCGCATCAGGCCAAGCGGGAGTTCGTCGATGCGGCTGACGCGATCATCTGTGTGTCCGAGGCCACGCGGAACGACCTGTTCGACGTGTGGGGGCCGATCACCGATCGACCGGTGATCATCACCGGTCATGCCACCTCCGCCCGCTTCCACCCGCAGGTGGCGCCGGCCGAGCTGGGCTACCGCTACCTGGTGCACGTCGGGTCGCGTGATCACTACAAGAACTTCCCGCTGCTCATGACGGCGTACGCCGGCAGTGCCGCACAGGCGGCCGGCGTTCGGCTGCTGGCGGTGGGCGGCGGCGCGTTGACCGAGGACGAGATCGAGTTGGCCGCGACGTTGGGGGTGACGGACGACCTCGTGCAACTCACGGCCACCGAGGCCGAGTTGCCGGGGCTCTACCGGGGGGCCGAACTGTTCGTCTTCCCGTCGCTGTTCGAGGGGTTCGGCATGCCCGTGCTGGAGGCCATGGCCACGGGCACGCCGGCGGTGTTGGCGGACATCCCGGTGTTCCATGAGGTGGCCGGGGACGCCGCGGTGTTCTATGCGCCCGAGGACCCCTGGGCGCTACGTAGCGAGTTGAACCGCCTGCTGGCCGATCCGGCCGAACGTGCGCGGCTGGCCTCCGCCGGTGTACAGCGGGAGAGGGAGTTCTCGTGGCAGCGCACGGCCTTGGCGACGGCGCAGTTGTACCGGCAGTTGGTGGTTGACCGCCCATGAGCGAAGACGGTCCCTGGCTGAGCGTGGTGACGGTCGTGCGCAACGACGCGGCGGCATTGCGACGGACGATGATGAGTGTCGCCACCCAGGAGACCGGCCTGCTGGAGCACCTGATCATCGATGGTGCTTCCACAGACGACACCCTCGAGGTCGCCCGCGCCGCAGCGGTCGGGTCGCCGTGGCTGCGGCTGGTCAGCGAGCCGGACACGGGCATCTACAACGCGATGAATCGAGGTATCTCGCTGGCGGCCGGGTCGCATCTGCTGTTCCTCAACGCGGGGGACGACTTCACCTCGCCGATGGAGGTGACCGCGGTGCATCGGGATTGGCGCCGCGAAGGGTACGACTGGGGGCGGTATCGGGCGCGATTCGTGGACGCCGAGCGGCGGGCGACGCGGCCGCTCGCCCCTGCGGCCCTGGAGGTGGCTGAGTTCTGTCGCGGTGAGCAGGAGCGGTATCACCAGGGGGCGGTGATGGCACGATCGCTACTGGTGGACCTCGGGGGCTTCGACGAGCGCTACCGGATCGTGGCCGACTTCGATCTGATGCGCCGTGCCCTGCTCGCGGGGTACCGGCCGTGGTGCAGCGATCGGATCATCACCGACTATGACGCGTCGGGGCTCAGCGCGGTGGCCTGGCGGTCCTCGCTGGCGGAGGAGCACCGAGTGCGGGCAGCGGGGGCGTCGGCGGTGGGGAAGGCGTCGTCGTGGGGCCTCTATGCACGACGTTCGGCGACGATCGGGGCCAAGCGCACGTTTCGCCGAGGCGCCGAGCGGGTGCTGGGGCCGGCGCGGGTCAGTGCGCTGCGTGGATCGGATCGGGCAACCAGGGCGAAGGCGGGCGACGGTGGCGGGTAGGACGCGGGGCAAGGAGGCGGGTCGGCGGGTGCTGGCGCTGCCCGGTGTGGGCTCGGCGGTGGGTCGGGCGGTGGGTCGGGCGGGGCAGGCCTCGGGCAGGGCCGCGCCGGCCCTCACCAGCATCTACCGGCGGCTGCCCAGCAGTTCCGGACTCCCCTTTGGCGCGACGGTGCAGACGCAGCGCCGCTCGCTGCTGGAGTACTACGCGCGGTTGGACCACTACCTGGCGTCGGTGCAGTACCACCCGCGAATCAGCATCGTGGTGCCCACCTACCGGCCGGTGCACCGCTATTTGCACGAGATGGTGGGCAGTGTCGCACTGCAGACGTACCCGAACTGGCAGTTGTGCGTCGTCGACGACGCCGGTGGCGACGCCGAGGTGACGCGCATCCTGGCGGATTTCGCTGCGGCGCATCCTGGCCGGGTGGCCTTCGCCACCCGAGTCGAGAACGGCCACATAGCGGCGGCCAGCAACGATGCCCTCGCCATGGCTGACGGCGACTACGTCGCGCTGCTCGACCACGACGACCGGCTCTACCCGCATGCTTTGGCCGAGGTGGTGCTGGGGCTCAACGCGCATCGGCAACCTGATGGTCGGTTCCCGGCGGTGCTCTACACCGACGAGCGGATGATCGACGAGGATGGCGCACCCATCGGCGAAGTTTGGCTCAAGCCCGACTGGATGCCGCTGTTGCATCTGACCAGCAACTACACGAACCACCTGACCGTGTACGACCGGGCGATGCTGGTGGAACTCGGCGGTTTTCGATCCGGCTTCGACGGGTCGCAGGATCACGATCTGATGTTGCGGGCCACGGAGGCTTCGGCGGCGGCGGGTGTGCCGGTGGTGCACGTGCCGACGATCGCCTACCAGTGGCGAAGCCATCCGGGATCGGTCGCCAAGGATCCGGGCGTGAAGTCGTATTCGATCGAGCCGGCGATGCGGGCGGTAGCGCAGGCGTGCCAACGGCGGGGACGGCCGGCCCGGGTGTGGCGCGAGGCCGGCATAGTGGCCAACCGGATCGATTTTGCTCTGCCGGGGCCGCGGCCGCGGGTGGTGGTGGTGATCCTGCCGGTCGGGGGCGATGCGGATCGCTGTGAGGCGGCGCTGCGGACCACCGATTACCCGGGGCTCGAGGTGGTTCGGGTGCCCGATGACGGTCGGGCGCCGGCGGCGGGGCTGGACGAGGTGCTGGCCACGACGGCGGCGGACTTCCTGGCCGTCGTGGCCGATGATCTGGACGCGGATCGGCACGATTGGGTTGCTGCGATGGTCGGCCTGGCCCAGTTGCCCGAAGTGGGGGCCGTGGGTGGGCTCGTGCTTGAGTCCGGCGGCAGTGTGGCCTCAGCGGGGTTGGTGGGGCTGGGGTCCGCCGGGACTGCACCCGCCATGGCGGGGTTGCCGCCGACCGAGGAGGTCTACCTGGCGTGGCCAGCGAGTATCCACGAGGTGCTGGCGGTGCCGGTGGACGTCATGATGGTGGACGTGGTGGCGTCCCGCGCCGTCGGCGGATTCGGGGCAGACCCGGCGTTTGCGTTCTTTCACTTCGGGACGGACCTGTGTCTGCGGCTTCGGGAGGTGGGGCTAGGTACGGTGTTCACGCCGTATGCGGAGTTCAGCGAGCAGGCTCCGCGTATGCGCTATGACGTGGCCCTGGACGAGCGCTCGGCGCTGGTCGCGAAGTGGTCCCACTGGTTGTCGTCAGATCCCTACATGAACCCCGGGCTGGCTCGGTCTGGTCAATTCCGGGTTGATCCCGAGTTGACGTTCCCGGAGGTGCCGCCGGTGCTGTTCGATACGTGGTTGGCGACGCACCGGATCGGGTGACCGGTTGGTGGGACTGACAGCGGCGGTCGTCGGCCCTTGGCACATGCCCCCGGCCGACACTCCAGTCGGCAACGACCAGCGGGGGCCCTACCGCGCCCTCAACGGGCGACTCGGACCCCCGCCATGGCCTAGGGTCAGGCGCCCTCGCCGGCGGCCGCTGCCGCCGCGTCGGCGCGCATCTTCTCGGCCACTGCAGCGGCCATGACTTCCTCGGGGGTCGGCTCGGGAGCCGCGGCGGGCTCCGCTGCGACCGGAGCTGCAGCGACAGGGGCCTCAGCGGCAGGGGCCTCGGCCACAGGCGCCGCGGGAGCCGCAACCGGGGCATCGGGCGAGGGGGCCTCAGCTTCGCCGCCGAGCGCCTCTTTGGCCATGCCGGCAGCGGTGTCGACGTGCCCGGCCACGCTCTCTGGCACGGCGCCCTTGGCTGCCTGTGCTGCTTGGTCGATCACATCGTCGGCCACTCCGCTGCTCTCGGCCATCTCCTTGGCCTTGTTCATCATGTCTCCGAGTCCCATGGACCCTCCTTCACTGTGAGTTACGCGGGTGCCCCCGCTGGGCTGACGGACCAACCCTAGGTGTACTCACGGTGACGATGCTGAACGGGAAAGCACAATCTAGGACGACGCCGTCGCCGGTGCCTGCTTCGGCGCCATAGCCGCCACCCGGGAAGCGTCCTCTCGGGCCACGAGCACCGCCGAGGCCGCGATCACCGCCAACTGCACCACCAGGGCCGAGCGCACCGGCAGCGACAGCGACGACTCCTGCCCGCCGAGCAGGCAGAACGTCACGAAGATGATCAACGCCCACTGGCGGTCCACCTGCACCGCCCGCACTGCGATGAGCGCCATGATGAAGATCAGCCCGGCAAGCGCCAGCAGCCCAATCAAGCCGGACTCTCCAGTGGCCTGCATGAGCATGTTGTGGGCGGTGGCGGGTTTCCACTCCAGCCCCCGGAAGGCGAGGTAGTTCTCGGTGAGGAACTCCGGCCCGCGGCCCACGAGCGGGTTGTGTTCGAACTCGTCCTGGGCCAAGCTCCACGGAATGCCCCGGCCGTTGAAGTCGTAGCCGACAGTCTCGGCGATGATCACTGGCACGGTGATCATCAGACCGGCGGCCGCCGCAATTGCCGGCGGTACCCAGTCCCAGCCACGTCGCTGCAGCGGCAACAGCGCCACCAGCAGGCCGAAGCCCGCAGCGATCGCCGAGGTGCGACTCTGCGACCAGAACAGCGCCACCGCGCTCGGCACCGCCACCAGGAACAGCAGCCCGGCCAGTCGGCGCCGGTCCCTGATGCCGTCAGCCCAATCGGTGATCACCTGCCGAATCGCGAGCACCAGCGCCAACCCGGCGAAGATGCCCATGGTGTTG
>JAUPKO010000684.1 GCA_030837395.1 Actinomycetota bacterium
TAAGGCACCTGATTGACGTCGTGGCCCACCACCGGACTTTCGCGGTGTAGGACCCAAACGTGACTGCGCAAACAGTCACGCGACGGGTCCGCGAACTGGCTGAGCAGCTAAGACCACGGAGGAGATCACAGTGACATCAACGAACGGTACGTCCGGCGACCACGACAGCCTGCTACGCAGAGGTGCTCGAGCTCGCGGCTCGGGGCAATCGGCGCAACGCAAAGACCAGTACGACACCCCGACGCTTAACCCCGACAGATCCGACCATCTGGCCACGGTCCTCTTCGTCGTGAGGGAAAGCGCCGACTACGAGTGGGTGTTGCTGGCCAAGATGCTCGAGCAGACCCTCATGCCATATGCACAGCAGAGCGAAGTGGCGCTGCTCCTGACGCACGGCCCAGACCTGTTGTTGAACAACACGGAAGGCGAAAGGGCCCGCGAGGCCGTGTCCGGGCAGCGCCTAGACGTCAACCCGGGGGGCAAGATCTACGCTGTCCGGGCCAACGTCGGTGACGTTCACCTGCTCATCGGACTAACGTCGGCTGGGAAAGTCACCGGAACCAACGGGATCGACAACCTGTGGGCCGACGAGTTGACCCGAGCCGTGCGCGAAACTCGACCACAGCGACTGGTCACGGGCCCGTTCTCTCGAATGATCCGCAACCAAGACTTCGCGGGTCCCATATCCCGGGAATTGCGGCGGAGCGGAACGCTGGTGTGCCCCGCCGAGAATCGGGAGGGCTTCTGCCTAGACAACCAGTCCGGCCTGATGCTGTGGAACCTGTTTGTTGCCATGGCGCACTCCGAGTGGGTGATGACTCTCACCCGGCTGCAAACGGGCTTCGTCTTTGAGTTGAAGAACGGTCGGTTCCCGCGCAGCGGGACCGCCCTACCGCTCGGCTATCGGCGGGTCACCACCGGCCCCGATCGCGGTCGAGTGGTTCCGGCGCTCGAGGAGCGTGACACAGTGCGCGCACTCATCGAATTGGGGGCAAGTGATCGCCCACTGGCGGAGATCGCTGACGAACTGGCGAAACTCGGTGTCCACGGGCGCCAGGGTGGCCTGCAGCGCAATCTTGCCGACTTGGATCGTCCCGACCAATCCGCCGGTCGGATGTTCGCCCACCTGCCGACCTACCTGCAGGGCGGATATCTGCACCGCCAGGCCAATACCATCCCCGACATCACCGAGTTCCACGGCGAGCAGGTGCTGCGGCACAAGGAGGACGACCGCTTCGGCTACTTCGAGTTCCGTCTGGACTTCGGCGTCCCAGAGGGCGGTTGGGCCCCAGCCGAACTGATAAATGCCGCAATTGAGCGGCGCCTCGGGGACCGGTCTCGCAACACGACCACCACAACTAGTCCGCCCCGCGCGGCCCTAATCGGCATCGCACGGTGGAGCGACGACACCCACCAGTATCGGCTGGTGTCCGACGAAACCACCTACGCCCTGCGTCGACGCCCGTTGGAGCGTGACGGTGACGGAGCAGCCAAGCGCGGACGATGGCGCGTGCCTGGCGAGACAGAGATCGTCGGGCGCTACCGCGTCGGCGAACTGCACGGCCTCATTGCAGAGGTGTTGCGTGGCGTACTCACCGAGCCCCAGCCCACCCTGATTGCGGGCCCCCACGATCCAGATGTGGCCCAACTGGACAAGTGGCGCACCCGCGTGGGCGAATTGAGTGCCCAGGCCGATGCAGCCCGGGAACTGGCTATCTTGGCCAAGTCTGGATCCGACCGGAATGCCTTCGCGGACAAGGCCAGCGGCTATGACGCGGAAGCACTCCAACTGCGAGCGGCGATCGCTGCCCAAGAGAACGCTCACGCGTTGGCCGGAGCGCAGGCCACCGGCGCGGACGCACAACGCCTCGCCGCTACTGCCGAACTCATCGAACGTTCCCGAGGCGCGGACATTGCGGCAGTGAACCTCGCGGCGGCTCAGGCGATCGCCGAACTGCGATTCGACGCGGTACCCGGAGTCACGACTTCTCAAGTACACATCAAGGTCCGGGTCGCCACTACGGCCGGGCCGCTGGTCCTGGGCCCCTTTGCTCGCACCATTCGATCCACTGCGCGTGGCCGGACCGGATCCAACAACGTGACCGACCGGGACGCCGCCAGCGTGACAGAGTTGCTCACCGCCACCGCGGCCGAGAGGGGCGCCCTGCTGAAGCGGGAAGGCCTCAACGAACGCGGTGCACGACGCGGCAGCGCCAGGGTTCTGCGCACGAAACTGCCAGCCGCGTTGGCGGTCAGCGTCCTGATCGATCATCCGGTCGAGCAGGCGCGACGCGTGATACTGGGTCTCGAACACGATCTCGAGGCGGACTTCGCGGCGGAACTCGTCGCCATCTACCACGATCCGGAGTTCGCCTGGACGCCGTACTGGTGCCGAGGCAACGCCACTGGCATGCGCCGGGCCCTGGCATGGATACAGCGGTATTTCCCTACCGAGGACGGTGTTCCCGTCTACAGGTTGCGAGAGGCAACCGGACTCGGCGAGGTGGCCCTCTACGCGATGCTCAACACCGTTCCCGGGAAATACGCCCGAGACCGGCCCGGAACAGCGCCGCTGTTGGAAACAACGACACAGTGGAGACCACGCGTCTGGATGAAGCCCGAGGATCGGCGGGTGCGCCAAGTGACGTGCCCCCACTGCGAATCCAGGACACTCAGCCAGGTCCTCGTCGTCCCCGAACTTCCCTCCGGACGACTGTGCACCGTCTGCCTGCGTTCACCGGACACGCCCTGGCCCTTCCCCGCGGAATACGCTCTGCCGTGGGTCGGACCCGCGCAGGGACAGCGCAAGGTGCGCGACCCGGGGCGGAGCCGCCAGGAGCCCGTCGGCACGCGCCAGCAACCCTTCACGCTGCCGCCACGCGTCCGCCCCCAGCGGTGAGCATGATCGCTGCGGTCGTTCCCCGTATCCGGGGGCCATCCCAATTGTCCTAATCAACGGGGCCGATCGGATCGACGACCCTCAAACACGCTCGGTGCCTTCCTGCGCTGACCTCTCGGATGTCTGCGGAACAGTGTCGAAGGCCATGCTCACGAGGCCAGTGGCACGTGGCAAGCGTGCTTCCGTGGGTGCGGATCGGCTAGCGTCACATACGGTTGCGCGTAGTAGCGACGGCGTGACGCGTGGGGAGGGCCCCGGTGCCGAACACGAGTGAGACGTTCGTCAACCCCTATACATTCATTCCGTTTTCTGCCAATGACATCCGGAGGCGGTCCCCGGCGGGCCACTCCTCGTTGGCGTCCGGCGGACCCGGGGACGGCGAGCCCGGCGAACAGCGGTACCTGGGTCGCCTTGATCTGCGGGTCACTGCTCGTACGCGAATCTTGGTCCGCGGCGGCCCCGACGGCGGCCCGCCTGTGCGCGGCGGCGTTCCGATCATCCCGGGCTCGTCGCTGCACGGCGCGTTGCGGTCAATGCACGAAGTCCTGTGTGGCGGCTGTCTTCGCGTGTTCGACGCCGACTTCGTCCCGTCCTACCGCGACGAACCGGAATCTGTCCGAAATGAAACCTGGAAGTTGGCGGTCGTGGACGCA
>JAUPKO010000685.1 GCA_030837395.1 Actinomycetota bacterium
AGTCCACCGCCTGTGGCGTCGCCTGCAGGGTCGGCTGCACGATCCGCAGGTACTCGTGCAGGCTGGCCACGTCATCGAACACCCCTGCCGGTTCGAGTCCGATCAGCCGAGCCGCAGTGACCTGTTCGCAGACATAGGCATCGGCGTCCCCCGCCGTCATCGGCGCGCCGGATCGGCGGTAGCAGTCCAGCAGCGAATCCACGAACCCCGCATGCACCCAGAGCAGCCAAGCGGGGTCGTCCAGCCCCAGACGGGTGTGGAGTCCGCGCACCATCGCCGCGGCGTGCTCGGCCTCGGCCGTGGTGCCGTAGGTGATGGCGCCGATGTATTCGGCGGTACGGGCCAACCGCCCCCAGGGGTCGCGCCGGTAGTCACTCGCGGTGGCGGCGGCGACCATCGGCCCCGGCAGCATCGTCTGCAGCAGGATGGCGCGCAGGCCGCCCACGCCGATCACCGGATCGGCATGGACCCGCCACGACACCGAGCCGGGGCCGAACAGGCCGGCGTCGTCACTCGTGATGTCGGGTGTGCCATAGCTGAGGGCGGGCATGGCTCAAGTGTGGCTGCCGAGCTGCGCCGGCGCACCCGCAGATCGGGTGACCAACGTCTCGCTGGGGGATGCATGCGTCCTCCCGCGCCCGATATGGTGAGTCGGACGTACACAAATCAGACTTAGGAGGGCCCTGTGGCCATTATTGAAGGTGTCATCGCACGCGAGATTCTCGATTCCCGCGGCAACCCCACTGTCGAGGTCGAGGTGCTGCTCGACGACGAGACCGTCGCCCGCGCCGCCGTGCCCAGCGGGGCGTCGACCGGAGCCTTTGAGGCTGTCGAACTGCGCGACGGCGAGGCCCGCTTCGGTGGCAAGGGTGTGCTCAAGGCCTGCGCCGCGGTGGAGGACGAGATCGCACCAGAGGTGATCGGGGCGGAGGCCAGCGACCAGCGCCTCATCGACCAGATCATGCTCGACCTCGATGGCACCCCCAACAAGGCCCGACTCGGCGCCAACGCCATCCTCGGTGTGTCGCTGGCGGTGGCCCGCGCCGCCGCCGACAGCGCCGGTCTGCCGCTGTTCCGCTACCTCGGTGGCCCCAACGCCCACGTGTTGCCGGTGCCGATGATGAACATCCTCAACGGCGGTTCGCACGCCGACAGCAACGTCGATATCCAGGAGTTCATGATCGCTCCGATCGGTGCGAGCACCTTCCCCGACGCCTTCCGTTGGGGCGCTGAGGTGTACCACGCGCTCAAGAGTGTGCTCAAGGAGCAGGGCCTGGCCACCGGCCTCGGCGACGAGGGCGGTTTCGCGCCCAACCTGCCGACCAACGCCGCCGCGCTGGACCTCATCGTGTCGGCGATCGAGAAGGCCGGCCTGACCCCCGGTCGCGACGTCGCGCTGGCCCTCGATGTTGCGGCGAGCGAGTTCTACGCCGACGGCAGCTACACCTTCGAAGGCGCCTCGCGTTCGGCGGAATGGATGACCGGCTACTACGAGGGTCTGCTCGACTCGTACCCGCTGGTGAGCATCGAGGACCCGCTGAACGAGGACGACTGGGCCGGTTGGGTGCACATCACCGACGCCATCGGCGACAAGGTGCAGATCGTCGGCGACGACCTCTTCGTCACCAACCCCGAGCGGCTCGCTCGCGGCATCGAGGAGGGCGCCGCCAACGCGCTGCTGGTCAAGGTCAACCAGATCGGCTCCCTGACCGAGACGCTGGACGCTGTGACGATGGCGCAGACCAACGGCTTCTCGTGCATGATGAGCCACCGTTCCGGCGAGACCGAGGACACGTTCATCGCGGACCTCGCGGTGGCGCTGAACACGGGTCAGCTCAAGACCGGTGCCCCGGCCCGATCCGAGCGGGTGGCGAAGTACAACCAGCTCCTGCGGATCGACGACGAACTCGGCGGCGCCGGCCAGTACCCCGGCGCGTCGGCCTTCCGTCGGTTCAGTCTGTAGGCGACGCTAGGGGCATGGCCGGAAAGCTCTCCACTCCCGCGGTGCGCGCGGGGATCTTGGCGCTGGTGGCGATCGCCATCGCGCTGAGCCTCGCGGTTCCGCTGCGCTCCTTCGTACGGCAGGCCGACGAGAATGCTGCCCTCGCGGCCGACGTCGCGGCCAAGGAGGCGAACGTGGACGAGTTGACCAGCAAGATCGCCCAATGGCGCGACAAGGACTACGTCGAGGCTCAGGCGCGGTCGCGGCTCAGTTACGTGTACCCCGGCGAGACCACCTACGTAGTGGTGGACGAGAAGGGTGCGGTGACCAACCCGTTGCCTCCGCCGAACGCCACCGATCTCGGGTCGCGGTCGTGGTACGAGCGCTTCTGGGACAGTGTCGACGAAGCCCGCTGATCGGGTCGATCGGGCTGCGGTGCAAGCCCAGCTCGGTCGACCTGTGCGGGGCCAGGTGCAGGTGGCGCACCGGTGCCCGTGCGGTCAGCCCGATGTGGTGGCGACCCCCCCGCGCCTGCCGGATGGCTCGCCGTTCCCCACCACGTTCTACCTCACCTGCCCGCGCGCGACGGCCGCCCTGTCGACGCTCGAGTCCGAAGGCGTGATGGCCCGGCTGGCGGCGGAACTGGCCGCCGATCCGGCGTTCGCGGCCGACTACCGCAGTGCCCACGAGGACTACCTGGCCAGGCGGGCGAACCTCGGTGCGGTGCCTGAGATCGACGGCGTCAGTGCCGGGGGCATGCCCGATCGGGTCAAGTGCCTGCACGCCCTGGTCGCGCACTCCTTGGCCGCCGGTCCGGGGGTCAACCCAGTCGGGGACGAGGCCCTGTCCAGGCTCGCCGCGCGGGGTATGTGGTCCACCGATCCGCCTTGTGTGCCGCGAGCGCGGGTCGCGGCCATCGACTGCGGCACCAACTCGATCCGGTTGCTCATCTCCGAACCCGACGGCGCCACCGGGGTGCTGCGGGACGTGGTGCGGGAGTTGCAGATCGTCCGACTCGGCGAGGGGCTCGGACGGACTGGTCTGATCGGCGAGCCAGCCCTGGCCCGCACGTTCGCGGCCTGCGATGACTACGCCGAGACGATCGCCGCCGCGAACGTGGTCGCAGTCCGCTTCGTTGCCACTTCGGCTTCCCGCGACGCGGGCAACCGCGACGTGTTCACCGCCGGGGTCCAGGCGCGGATCGGGGTCCTGCCCGAGGTAATCACCGGTGCCGAGGAGGCCCGCCTGTCCTTCGTCGGCGCGATCGCCTCGCCGCGGGTCGCCGCGGCCGCGATGGCGCCGCGCCTTGTGGTCGACATCGGCGGTGGCTCGACGGAGTTCGTGCTCGGCGACGACACCCCGGTGGCCAGCCGCAGCGTCGACATCGGCTGTGTCCGGCTCGCTGAGCGGCACCTGCACAGCGATCCGCCCACGGCACCCGAACTCGCGGCCGTCGCGGCCGATGCCGACGAGGCCATCGCACTGGCCGCGCAGGTGGTGCCCTTGACCCAGGCGGCAAGTCTGGTGGGATTGGCAGGCACGGTGACCACTGTTGCCGCGCTGTCGATGGGGCTGGCCGAGTACGACGCGGCGGTGATCCATGGCGCACGGATCAGCGCGGCCGAGGTGCATCGGGTGACGGGCATGCTCGGTGCGTTGACCCTCGCCGAGCGCGAGCGGCTCCCGGCGATGGTGCCGGGCCGGGCGGATGTGATCGTCGCCGGCTCGATCATCCTGTCCCGGATCATGATCGCGGCACAGGTCGACGAGGTCATCGTCAGCGAGCACGACATTCTGGACGGTATCGTCGGAGACCTGGCGAGGCTCACGTAGCGGCAGGGTCCTCCGGTGCCGGCGACGCGACGGGCAAGGTCACTGTGAGGGTCAGGCCGCCGCCGGGGGTGTGGCTGGCGGCGACGGTTCCGCCGTGGCGCTGCGCGGTGGCGGCAACGATGGCCAACCCGAGGCCGCTGCCGCCATTGGCCCGGCTGCGCGCGCGGTCGGCACGCCAGAACCGGTCGAACATCTGCGCCATCTCGTCCTCGGGCACCCCCGGACCGGAGTCGGCGACCGTGATGGTGGCGGTGTCCGCGGCGGCTTCGGTACGAACGTCGACGGCAGCGTCTGCGGGCGTGTGGTGGCGCACATTCGAGAGCAGGTTGTCGAGCACTTGGCGCAGGGCGGCGGGGTCGCCCACGACGGTGGCCGGGGCGAGGTCCGCAGTGATGCGCCGTTGCGGGTCGAGCAGTCGGGCCGCAGCCACCGCCGCACCGGCCACGTCGTCCAGCGCCACGGTCCGGGTGGTCGCGGCACCGCCTTCCTCATCGAGGCGGGCCAAGGTCAGGAGGTCCTCGGTGAGGGACCCCATGCGGCTGCTCTCGCTTCTGATGCCGGTCATCGCCCGGCGCAGATCGTCCGGCCGATGCTCCGCGCCCAACTCGAACAGTTCCGCGTAAGCCGACACCGCCGCGATGGGGGTGCGCAACTCGTGTGAGGCGTCGGCGACGAACTGCCGCAGCCGGGCTTCGGTGGCGTCGCGCTCGGCGAAGGCGGCGTCGACGTCGTCGAGCATGGTATTCATAGCTTTGCCCAATTCGCCCACCTCGGTGGTGGGTGCCGGCACGGTCACACGGTCGCCGGAGCCGGCGCCACCGAGATTGCGGGTGTCGTGGGTCAACCGGGTCAACGGTGCCAGGCCGATGCCGACGAGCCACCACGCCAGCATCGCGGCGGCCAGCGAGGCCACCGAGATGACCACGGCCTCGATCACCGCGAGTTGGCGCAAGGTTGTCAATTCGTCGTCGATGGGCAGCGCGATGATCAGTTGTTCCCCGGAACTGCCGGTGGACGCCTTGACCCGGAAGGTGACCAGACCGCCTCCCGCCTCGGGGGCGGTGAAGAACGCCGCCGGGCCGCCGGCGTCGTCGGTTGGACCCGGTGTGACGATGGCCGTCGGCAACTCGGGCGCGGCGGTGGTGCCATTGGGGAAGGTGGCGTTGATGGTGCGGGTCACAGTGCCGTCGGCGCCGCGCAACTGCACGAAGGGTGCCACTGCGGGTTCGGGGCCCCGCTCGTCATCGGTGGGGTCCGGGCGAAGGGGCAGGGCAACTTCACGCAGGGACTGGTCCACGTCGGCGAACACGGCGGACCGGAATGCGACGTAGGTGGCGGTGCCGGCGGCGATCAGGGTGGTCACGATGACCGCGATGGTCACCAGCAGTAGGCGGGTGCGCATCCTCATCGCTCGGACTCCGCCTCACGCAGGACGTAACCGACCAGGCGCACGGTGTGCAACAGCGGCGGTCCGTGTTCGTTGAGTTTGCGGCGCAGATAGCTCACGTAGGTTTCGACGATGTTGACCGGGCCGTCGAAGTCCGGCGTCCACACCGCGGCCAGGATTTGGTCCTTGGTGAGGGTCAGCCCAGGGTTGGTCAGGAAGTACCGCAGCAACCGGAACTCAGTGGCTGTCAGGTGCAGTTCGTTGGGGCCGCGGAAGGCCTGATGGGCCGCCACCGTCATCCGCACATCGGCGTAGGCGAGCACCTCCGGGGTGCGCCGCCGGGCACGACTGCGCCGGGTCATCGCCTGCACCCGGGCGACGACTTCGACCAGGGAGAACGGCTTGACCACGTAGTCATCGCCGCCGGCGCGCAGGGCGATCACCTTGTCGCCGAGATCGGCCTTGGCGGTCAGGAACAGGATGGGTGTCTCGATGTCCAACGCCCGCAGGCGGCGGCAGACTTCGATTCCGTCGAGGTCGGGCATCATGACATCGAGCACGATCGCGTCCTGCGAGGTGTCGGTCGCGTGGGCGAGGGCCGCCATGCCGCCGTCGGCGCGGGTGACGTCGAACCCGGCGTACCCCAGCGCCGTCGCCACGGCATCGACGATGGAAGGTTCATCGTCCACCACCAACACCCGCGCCCGCTGCGTCACATCACCGATGGTCGCACCCGCCGTCGGCCATTGCCAGGGGCGCCACGGGACTGTGACCACGGGGCAGCCGAACTCTCAGCGGGCTCTCAGCATCGGTTCCTACCGTTGCCAGGGCGGCGTGCCATCCGCGGTACGGCGCCGAGTCGAGGAGGAGTTGTGATGAGGTCGGCAAGTCACGTGCGTGGTACGGGAGCGGTTGCATTGTGCGGAGCGGTTGTCCTGCTTGCCGCATCCGGGTGTTCGAGTGGATCGACCGCTGACTCAGCCAGCGGATCGGCGTCCGCCTCGGCGGCGGTGTCATCGTCGGCCTCGAGTGGAACCTCTGCGTCGACCTCCGCTAGCGCTGTTGTTGCGCCGATCCCCAGCCCAACGGCGGCGGTGGCCCTCACCCAGCCCACCGGCTGCAGCAACAGCGGGGGGATGCCGCCGATGCCCGGGGCCGGCACCCCACCCACCCCCACCTACGCGAATGTTGCCTATGCGAATGTCTCGCCGTCGGAGGTGCTCGACCTGTTCGTGCCCCCGGGTGAGGGTCCGTTCCCGTTGATCATCCGAATCCACGGCGGCGCCTTCAAGGTCGGCGACAAGTCCATGGACGAGGCCGACGCCCAGACCCTCATGGATGCCGGCTTCGCGGTGGCCAGCATCAACTACCGGCTCTCGTGCGAGGCGCTGTTCCCGGCCGCGGCGCAGGACGCCTTCGCTGCGACGAGGTTCCTGCGAGCCAACGCCGCGCAGTACAAACTGGACCCGGACAAGTTCGCCACCTGGGGTGAGTCCGCGGGCGCGAACTTGGCGGCGATGGTCGGCGTGGCCGGCGGCCGGGAGTCGTTCCTGGACGACCCGGCGCTGGGCAACCCGGACGTGTCCAGCCAGGTGCAGGCGGTGGTCGGCTGGTACGGCCCCTACGACTTCCTGACGATGGATTCCCAGTTCACCGCCGACACCCCCGCCGCCTGCTCGAGTGTCGATCAGCACGACCCGGCCACCTCACCGGAGTCGGCCTACGTGGGTGCGCCGATCCAAGAGGTGCCGGACCTGGCCAACGCCGCCTCGCCGGGTTCGGTCTACCCGTACGTGGTGCCGGGTGTGGAGTTGCCGCCGTTCTCGTTGGCGGCGGGCTCGGCGGACTGCCTGATCCCGAACGCGCAGTCCGTGGCCTTCGACAAGTTGATCAAGAGCGTCGGTGGCACGTCCACCTTCACCCTGCTCGACGGTGCCAGCCACGGGGATCAGGCGTTCAACACCGAGTTGACCGCCCCGACGTTGGAGTTCCTCAAGACGTCGATGGGGTAGCGCGACGAGAAAGTGCCCGGAGC
>JAUPKO010000686.1 GCA_030837395.1 Actinomycetota bacterium
ATCGCCGCCACCGACTGCACGCTGTCCCCTCCCGGGTCGCGAGTTGCTCGCGCGCCGACAGTACCCCGTGCGTACCCGAATGCCGGATGTCCTGCCGCCCCGACCCTCACTGCCGCGTGCTGGCATAATCGGTGCGTTCGCGGGTGTAGTTCAATGGCAGAACATCAGCTTCCCAAGCTGACAGTGCGGGTTCGATTCCCGTCACCCGCTCCACCGAAACCCCTTGCAGCGCAGGGGGTTTCGTCATTATCGGGAGTTGGTTGAGTGACCTCTCGAGACCTCGAATCACCCAAAACTACCCCGAGTTGTTCCACGCTAGTTCCACGCTGACCGGCAAATTGGCGCAAGCTTGCGCCCCTAAATGGCCGTTTGGCCAGGTCCCTCCGCATGTGGGTCAGCCACGTCGGGGTTGCCGGGTCGCCACTGTGTATCCAACACGCGCCTGGAGGGCGGCCCTAGGCGATTCCGATCCGAGTTCCCTCTTCAACGTTTCCTACAGCGGCGTAGAGAGGCCGGATTGCTGCCAACTGGAGATCTCGAGGCGCCACCCAGCGAGATTCGATCGATTCGAACGAGTTTTCAAATTCATGCTTGAGTCTCGTCATGGGTGGCCGTGGCGTATGCAGTCACGCGATGGACCGTGGACGACAGTAAGGACTTGGTTTGCCCCTTGACTTCGCCGACATGCGTCCAGGTGTCCAAATCAGGAATATAAACGGGTCCGGGAGCACGTATCCGTACCCCATTTGTGTGGTGGCAGCGTATGCAAACCTCTTGAGATGTCTTTAGAACGAGGTCGATATCACCCCCCACGGACTATTTTGATCCGCGACAGAATCACCGTAGAGTGTGCTTTATAGGTTTTCCATCGCACGTACAGGTGATACGATCACCCGGACAGAGAGGAGCAACGGTGGCCTTCAAGGTGTTTGAAAAAGGCAGTGCGCCGATTCCGAGCGTCCCCAGCGTTACGATCCAGAAGCGTGGACTCATGTCGATCAATCGAGCGGCATACGAAATGCTCGGGGCTCCAGCCGGCGTCGAACTCCTCTGGGACTCTGAACGCCGCGTGATCGGCCTTCGCGCTGCATCCATTGACAGCCCGAACGCCTATCCGGCTCGACCCCAGTCGCCCAACTCCGCGAAGGGGCCAATGCTCATCGCCGGCAGCCTGTTCACGCGGTTTGTGGGGCTTGACACGACCGACGCCTATAGGTGGGTCCCATTCATGGAGGAGGACGTGCTTTGTATCGACCTCAACAAGCCTGGGCAGAAGGTGCTCAGCAATAGGGCCAAGGCAGCGCGACGCGAGGCGGAAGAGGGGGCTACATAAACGTCCTCCCCTCGTCCACCTTGGTTCGGCGGGGAGGGGAGGCGGCCGTCATACGAGTGACTTCGTAACTCACAAGTATGGCGATCCTGGAGGATGAAGAGGGTCAGCCACAGGCTGGCCCTCTTCGCCATTCAACCACAATGGTCACTGCAATTTCGAGTCATGCGTGGCGCAGACATGTTGCGCTCAGAGGTCGGGTCCCGCGGGGTGGTGTAGCCCTTCGCGTATGACTTTGCGAGGTTGCTAGCTATGCCGTAGCGATCTGTCGGGTGCTGGTCGGCCGCTTCTTGTCCTTGGCGGCGCATCAGGTCGCCGCCATCGGCGGTCTTCAGGGCATCCAGCAGGTCGAGCAAGGCAAACTGGTCCAGGGCCCATCGGGTGTTGTCCTTCGTGAGTTCCTTGGCGGGTTCTCACAAAGCCTCACGCGATAGCTTCTGGCGTCCCGCACCGACGCGAGAATACGGAGCGGAGTACACCGCCCTAGGGGACACGCCGAATGGTGCGCTCCCTGCAACTGTGACCTTCCGGTGCTCGAGAGTAGTGCCGGGTGTTTGCGCAACCGCTCCGGTCGGTCAGCGCGTCGCCAAGTTCGTCTATTCGCTGTGCACACGAGACCGGAGTAGGTTCCATTCGGCCCATCCGTTGGGGGATGAAGCACCACCTAGCCGCTTGAGGAGCTCAGGGTGTACCTCACCGGAGAAGTCGACCTCCCTCAGCAAGTCGTCGATGCCCACGTAGAGGGAAATCTCGTTCTCTTCGTGGGCGCTGGAGCCTCAATGGATTCCCCATCCAATCTCCCCACGTTCACAGAACTCGCTCGCCAGGTCGCGCGCAAGCGTCTGATGCGTGATGCGGTAATCGCTGATTTTGGCACCGAGTCCGACACTCTCCTCGGCCATCTGAGCCGCGATGGTGCACCAGTTCATGCGCTCGTCGCAGAGATTTTGGGCAATCCACAATCCCTACCGAATGACAATCACAAGGCAATCGTTCAGATCGCTGCAACCAGCCGCGTTCCGCGCATCGTGACCTCGAACTTCGACGACCACCTCGCGTGCGCGGCGAGAGACGCGCGGATCGAACTCGGCACTAAGTACACGGCGCCGGCCCTGCCGTTGGGCCGCGAGTTCTCGGGACTGGTGCACCTCCATGGTTCCCTCGAAGGTGCTAGTGAGGAGATGGTGC
>JAUPKO010000687.1 GCA_030837395.1 Actinomycetota bacterium
CACAAGGCGGACACCCTCTGGCAGCCGTCGACTCCTCCGGCGCCTCCCACTCCATTCCCCCGAAGCCGTGCTCACCTGCTCACCCCAGGCAACTGGCGAGGAGACCCGATCCGGACGACTTCACGTCGGCTTCGCCGCACCTTGCCACGAGGGGTCAAGGATGTGTATTACTTCGTGGGCAAACCAGTGTTGCTGGCGCCCCGCGCCCTCCCCACTTGCGTGAGGATCACCAGGCCCGTCAACTGCCGCAGGAGGTTCGCCGCCCCTGGCTGGGTCATCTTTAGTTCTCCGCGCGCGTGACCGCGTCAGCGGCCTGAGCCTCAATGGCGTCGGGCAGTTGCTCGACCGGCGGGGGAACGAAACGCGCAGTGGTGGGGCGGTTGTCGGGCGAGGAGATCCAGTTCTGGCTCCTGCGGAACTCCCCAGGGGTACGTTCCTGACCTCGGACACCCTGTATGAGAATCTCGTGCATCTCCTTGACCAGCCACAGCGAGAGAGGGAAGCCCCCGCGAGCCGGGCCAGCCCGTGGTTGAGTGCCACCACGTAGTTGCCGACCTCACGGATGTCATCGCGCGGTGTCTCACCGCTGAGCGTGGCCCAACACCGCGGTTCGAAGGCAACGTAGGGCGCGGAGCCCGCCTACTGGATGATCGTGACCTTGTTTCGTCCGCCCTTCTTCGCCGCGTACATCGCGGTATCCGCGCGGTCGATGAACACGTCGGTCGCCTCGCCGGGCAGTGCCAGAGCCACCCCGATGCTGAGGGAGGTGTGGGCTGCGCCCCGGTCATCGCCCAGGGGGATGGGGTCTGTCGCCACTACTCGGATCTGCTCGGCGATGGTCGCTGCTTCGCTGATGCCTTGGATGCCTGCCAGGAACACGAGGAACTCGTCGCCCCCCATGCGGGCGACGATGTCCTGCTGGCGCACGCACGCGGCGATGCGTCGGGCCAGGGCGCTCAGGACGGCGTCGCCGGCGGCGTGCCCGTGGATGTCGTTGATGTCCTTGAACCGGTCCACGTCGCAGAACAGGACGCCGTTCTGGCCGCCCGGATGGCGTGGCTGTGTCATTGTTGCTTCGAGGCGGGTCAGTGCCTCGGTCCGGTTGAGCACGCCTGTGAGGGTATCGAAGCGTGCCAGCCGCTCGAGTTCGCGCTCGGCCGCGACTTCAGCATCCACCACGCGCATGGAGGCGACGAGGCCATCTCTAGTCCCATCGGTGTCAATGAACGCTTTGGCGTGCACCGTCATCCAGTGGTAGCCGTCGTCGCGGGCGCGACACGTTGCGCGCTCTCGTACCGCTCTGTCACGTCGCGCCAGGTCTGCGACAGTCCGTCGCTGAACTTGACAGCCCGCACGTCGTACTGGCGGATTTCCCCGCCCAGCAGGTCCTGCGGGTAGGACCAGTTGTCGCGGATGATGGGCTCGCCCGTCTCGACAACGCGGACGTAGTCGTCGAAGAGCGTCGTGGTCCCAGCGGCGGGATGCTGGCCGAGGAGGGGCGCGCCGATGAGGTTTTCACGATCCAGGCCGTTGAACTCCGCGGCAGCGGCGTTGGCATCGGCGAACACGAAGTCGACGATGATGCCCCGGTCGTCCCGCACGGCTTGGAGGACGACGTGCGGATCGAGCATGGCGTCCAGCGTCGCCCGCAGGCGCTCCTCGGACTCCGCAAGTCGTGCCGCAGCCTGCTGCCGGTCGGTGACATCCCGCCACGTCAGGCTCAGGCGGTCGCCCGGCACCGCCCGCCCGCGGATGTCGTAGTACGCCATCAGGCCAAGGCTCTCGTTGGCGTAGCGAATCCCGTCGAAGCTGACCGGCTCACCGGTGTCGACAGCATGCTCGTAGCCGGCGAGCAGGCCACCTTCGACCAGACCGGGCAAGGTAGCCACCATGCCGGAGCCGACCAGCTGCTCACGCGTCAGGGAAAGGTACTGGCAGGTGGCCTCGTTCACGTCGAGGTACGTCAAGTCCACGATGCGGCCCGTGTGGTCGCGGACCGCCTGACACAGCACCAGCGGATCAAGGATCGCGTCCACGTTCGTGCGCAGCAAAACCTGAGCGTCCCGAAGCTGTTCCTGCGCCCGATGCTCCGCCGTGACGTCCCGCCACCCAGCAACGCGCTGCGTCATCGCGCCCTGCTCGTCGACGATCTGGCGGGACTGCACGCTCACCCAGGGCCAGGTCCCATCGCTGGCGCGCAGCCGAACCTCGTACCGCAGGTCCTTACCGAGCCGCCTGGGCTCCCTCTGGCCCGTGTAGACGGCAACATCGTCCGGGTGCACGAGGTCGACGATGCCCTTGCCGATCAGCTGCTCCGCCGACCAACCGAGCAGCGACATCACCGACTCGCTGACCCAGGTCAAGACCCCATTCATGTCGGACGTGGCCACGACATCCGAACTGTTTTCCACGAGGGTGCGGTAGCGCTCTTGCTCCTCCCACAGCTCCCGGCTCTTCACCTCGATGAGGCGCTCAGCCTCCTTGCGGCCGGCACGCTCCCGCGCGGCACGGCGCTGAAGCCGCTCCACCTCGGCTGGCAGACCGGCGATCTCCTGCGGCCGCGATCGCGAATCCGTCATGGCCTCAGGTCTGGTTCGGAGGTCAGTGTGAACATCACCGCTGTTCCGTCGTCCACCAAGTCTCGCCGCTCGATCGACTTGGTCTCACCGAAGTGGTCCAGCACTCCCTGCAGCAGCCCCTCGGCCAAGTCGCCCAGATGCCGCTGCGACCGGTACACCACGGTCATGCTGCCGGGACTCACGATGTGGGACTCGAACTGCGGGAACTGCCCGTCGGGATACAGCTTGACGACTTCGCTGTAGTGGAGCCACGACAGGCGCTCGATGAAGGAGAAGGCGCCGGCGTAACCCGCCACTAATTCCGGGTAGAGAACGGCCAGCCTGCCGAAAAGGTGGCGGCCATAGTCCCGCAGGACCTCCCCCTCGGTCCGCTGGAGCCGCTCCGCGGTCGACCGCACGAGCATAGACAACTCGGCGGAGTCGTAGGTTCCGACGGCTGTGTACGCGCCACCGGACCGCAGATCCGACGAATCCAGCACCTCGTCAGCGAAGGCCTGCGACTCCTGGAGTTCAAGCATCTCGATGAACTCGGTGAAGATGACACCCTTCATCGGCACGCCTTCCTGGTCGGCCTCCCCATCCTGTCACGCGCAGCACGTGGCTATGGCTGGCTCCCCGCTCGGGCCTTCTTGGAGCGTGAGGGCTGTCTGGTCACGCCAGCTCGAAACATCTCAGTGCGGCGGCGGCGATGGCGGCGTCCTCAGCTCCGATGCCGCAGAGGTCGGCGATGGTGATGGCGCCGACCTGGTGTGCCGGTGGTCCGACGGCTGCGAGCTCCGGCCACGCGATCGCGCGTGCCTGGATGGTGGGGGTGGCGTGCTGCAGCTCGCCTGCAGTCAACGCGGTGGCGATGTTGTCGCAGACGATCAGGTCGGCGCGACCAAGAAGGGTGACGGGGAGTTCTTGTTTGCCGACGGTGTCCGCACCCAGAGCGGTGATGTGTGTGCCGGGCTGCACCCAGTCGGCCTCGAGGACCGGGGCGCGACTGTTGGTGGCTGTGACGATGATGTCTGTGGTGGACACCGCGTGCGGGAGGTTTGCCGCGACGGCGACGCCGAACTCGGCGGCGAGCGCACGCGTCCGGTGGGGGTTGCGGCCCCACAGGGTCACACCCAGGTGCGGCGCGACCTCAAGGAAGGCTTCGACGAGGGCGGCCGTGAGTCCCCCGGTGCCCACGACGAGCACGGTGGTCGCGTCGGGCCGGCTGAAGGTCATCGAAGCAAGCACACCTGCAGCTGCCGTGCGCTGTTGCGTAAGCCAGCCGCGGTCATCGAGCAGCCACCGAGGTGCACCCGTGGTGGCGTCGACCAGCAACAGGCACGCCGTGGGCGGACCGCCCGGGAAGCCGCCGGTTGCGACCTTCACCACGATCCAGTCGCTGTCGAGGATGTGGCCGCCCTTGACGTGCAGCTC
>JAUPKO010000688.1 GCA_030837395.1 Actinomycetota bacterium
CACCGCGAACCCACCGGCAGCCAGAGCCCACCAGGGATGAGCGAGCACGAAGTTCACCTCGCACCCTCCCTACCCAGGAGGGAGGGTGCGAGGGTCAGCCTCGGTCCCCGGCCAGCAGTACCCCGAGCGCACACCCCGACATGACCGTGGCGTCTCCAGCGGACACGCCACGGGAGGTCAGCTCCTCGCGGACGGCGAGGACCCGATCGACAATCGACATGACCTGAGAGGTGGACAGGGAGCTCATGAGGTCCTCCGGTGGCTACCTCACCCCCACGGCCAGGGGTGATCGTCGGCCGCCTCATCTTGCAGGCCGCCGGCCTTCCGGCGCCACACGTGAGCTGCTGCCAAGGGCGAGCGGACACGACGGTCACCCCTCCACCCCCTGCTGCTTGAGGATTGCCCGGTCAGAGGCGATCGTCCGCTCGGTTACGCCGTACAGACGCGCCCCGTCACGGTCGATCTCTGTCGGCCGCCGTTTCGCCCACATCTGCTTGGCCACCCACACCCGCCGATCCGGCAGAACACCCTCCTGCTCGTCCTCGTCCTCGTCCTCGTCGCTGTCGGTGAAGGTGAGCGCGTGCTTTCCCCCTGGGCCGTACCGGGAGTCGACCAGCACCGTCCGCGACACCGTGCCGGACCTGAGGAGGATCCCCCCGGGGTCGACCTTCTCCACGTCCGGCCCGTCGTCCTCCCCTTCCGGGTTCATGAAATCGGCGTCCTCCCCTTCCGGGGGAGATGAAATCTCCTCTGACCTGGGCCGATTCATTCGTGAACCTCCGCCCTTCATGAAACCGAGAGGGGACGTCCACCCCCGGTTCCGGACCCCCCACGTGTAGAACACGGAGCCGAGGACGACAACCGGCATGATCTTGTCCTGGTCCATGGTGATCAGCTCCTAACGAGTAGGTGGTCAAGGACGGTGCGCGCCGGAGAGAGAACGGCGTCAGCCGCCCAGCAGCCAAGGACGACCCCGGCCGCGTACTCGACGGCGATCGCACCGAGTACGCGACGCCACAGCAGAGGCCGATCATGGGTGTACGAGATGACGGCGGCGGCGACAGCCAGTCCACACGTGGCGACAATCGCGACGATCAGCAGGACTCTCATCACCGATCAGCCCCCGAGCCGGTCAATGACCCAATTCACGACGAGCGCTGATGCGCCACAGAGGACGCGGCCGATCGTGTGGGGGATCCATGCGGAGTCCCCGCGGGCCAGCACGCAAGTGGCTGCCGTGATGACAGCGGCAATGTGTAGGCGGGTGTTGAACTTGCCGACCGCGTTGGATTCCTTCGAGGCGATCCCCACGAGGGGCCCAAGCTTCGCGCTGACCCTCTTGGTCCGCTTGCTGGCGTCGCCAATGAGGATGGCGACGAACAAGACGTGAGCGATGACCGCGAGTGCAGATCCGGTGAGGGCCCACGACCAGGAATCGTCGAACCATCCCTGGATAGCTTCGCTCCACCTGTAGATGGAAATGAAGCCGAGGGCGGAGCAGTACGTGAACACTGCGGCGATGCGGTCCCGCTTCGCAGCGTCACCAGCCGCAGAGAAGTCAATGCCGATCGCGATGACGAGCACGATGGCGGGTCCGAACCACTGGCCTACCTCCCCGACCTTGATCTTCATGGGGGCCGCTGGGGCGAGCGCGGGTCCGGTATCCGTGGGTGACGGGCTCGGGGTGACGGCCGCGATGGTGTTGACGACGTCGAGCAGGTGCAGGGTGAAGCTCACCGTGTCACCGCCGGGATATGCAGGAGCTGCCCGACCCGGATCGTGTCGCCCCGCAGCCCATTCCTGTCCCGCAGCTGATCCACGGTCACACCCGGGTGGCAGGCCGAGATCAGGGACAGGGTGTCCCCGGGGCCGACGAACCACGTCCGGCCCTGACGGACACGGCAGACCGTGCTGGCACGCCACGGGTACCGGGCCCGCCCCGCGACCTTCGCCCGGCGCCGCAGGGTGGACGGCGTCCGCCGGACACCGGACTCTCGGGACACGGCGGGACGGCGCCGCGGCCCGGTGAGGTCCGTCACCGTCCACGACAGGCCGGTGCTGGAAGCGTCGGTGGCCGTCCACCGCTCGGGCGCGGTGTCGTCCGCGACAGCTGGCATTACCGTCACGAGGCTAATTCCGGCCGTGGCTGCTGCTGTCGCGATGCGGACGCGTCGAATTGAACTGATGTGCATGGGGTGCTGCCTTTCAGTGGTGGTGGGTAGTGCTGGCGCCCGGGGGTTGACCGGTCATGCCCGACCGGATGGCACGCCCTCGGGTGCCGGGCTCACGCAGGGCCGCTCGACGCCCCGTGCTTAATCAGATCGGCGACGACCTCAGGGGTGAGTCGCCAGGCCCGCCCGAACCTCACGCAATGGACCTTCTGCCGTCGTAGGGCGTCGTAGAGCCATGACCGGCTCATGCGGATATGCGGCAGGACTTCACTCACGGTGACTAGTCCGTCATTCTGCGGACTGGACGTAGTGGACACGGTGCCTCCAATGGATGCAGTGGACAACAGTGCCCTAGCAGAGTGAAGGAACACATACGCAACAGTCAAGTCACTGTGCTAGAACACTTCACCCACCAGTTCACATCACACCAGGTCACCCGCCGCTACCCTGAACACGCATACCGCCACACGACCCAGCACACCCGACACCAGGGGGCCCCGATGGGCACCACCCACGCGAGGTACACACAGATCGCCAACGACCTACGCGATCAGATCACCTCCGGCCAGCTCCAGCCCGGCGCCCCACTGCCCTCCCAGCGCCACCTCGCCGAGACCTACAAAGCCTCCGGCATGACCGTCCGCCAGGCCCTCGACGTCCTCACCACCGAAGGCCTCATCACCACCCGGCACGGAGACGGCGCCCGCGTCCGCGACTACCGACGCATCCGATCCGACCGCACCCGCCAGCCACCCGCCGACCACGAGACCGGCACCTCGGTGCGCGCGGCCGACACAGCCGGGCGGAATCTCCAGGCCGGGATCATCAGCGTCGAACGAACCACCGCCCCGCCCCACGTCTCGGTGCTCCTGGATGTCCCGACCGGCGCCGAGGTGATCCGACGCAGCAGCAGCCTCGCCATCGACGACCGGCCTGCCCTAGCCGTCACCAGCTGGCTGCCCGCGGACATCACCGCAGGCACCCCGGTCGAACAGGACGACCCTGGTCCCGGCGGCGTCTACGCCCGGCTCGCAGAGCTTGGCCACGCGCCCGCAGTGTTCCGCGAAGAGGTCACCGCACGTCAACCACGCCACGGCGAGACGCTCCAGCTGCTCCCCGGAACCCCTGTCCTCGCCATCATCCGCACGGCTGCGACCCATGCCGGAAGGATCGTCGAGGTCACCGAGACGCTGGTCGACGCAGCATCCGTCACCCTGTCGTACTCGTGGCCCACCGAACACTGACCTGACCGGAATACTGACCGCCACCGCAGCGACACGGCGCATAATGTCCGAATGTCAGACAGTCTCGCAGTGCTGGCCGCCCGAAACACCGCCGCCGAACGCACCCGGCACCGATGGACACAGCAAGACCTCGCCGACCGGACCGGATGGCGCCGGCCCCGCATCACCCGGATCGAGACCGGACAGCA
>JAUPKO010000689.1 GCA_030837395.1 Actinomycetota bacterium
GATCCAGACGGCCTGTACCCCATCCTCGGCGACCGCCTGCCAGTGGCCGGAGCGGGCGTTCCACCACACAGCGCTGTCACCGTCACGGGTGCACGCAGCGAACCAGTCGGTGACTGCCGCGGCCGCCACCGCCCGTTCCTGGGCCGTAGGTGCCTGGTCACCGGTCGCCGAGGTGCGGAACCGCAGCACGGTGAGAAGGTCGCTCAGAGCGGGCGCCGGTGTCGCGGCCACGGGAGCGGAAGCAGTTGGGGCCAGAGCGCCAGGCAGGGTGTCACGGCCTTCGCCGATGGATCCGGCGAACCGGGTGGTGCCCGGCTTGTAGATCGGTCGCGGCTTGCTCACGGTGTCCTCCTGTGTCAGGACGTGCCTAGCCGCATCACCCAGCCGGACGCATCGCCCATCGCCCGAACGCGTCGTCGGGGTTGGTGCGGCCCCGCCAGTCGAGCCACTCGCGGACCGCCGCGGGCACCTGAGCGTGCGGGTCGGTAGGTGACCACCCAGCCTGGAACGCCCCATCGCCTGACCGGCCCGAGGAGTAGACCAGCGCGAGAGCCTGGTAGACGGCTTCGTCTTCCATCTCCAGAGACTGGGCGACTGTGTCGTGGGCGACGGCGTCGGTGTCGAACGTCCATGCGCCTCGGTCCAGGCGAAGGTCCCCGGTCGCGTACGTGGCCAACGCCAGGTCCGACAGTGAGGCGATGCGCCGATCAGGGCCGGCGCTAGCCATGAAGTCGCGGAACTGCGCGACGGTGACCGGCAGGGCGCCGCGGATACGGAAGTCGGAGTCCACGCGCAGCAGGAACGGATGGCTGGTGCGCGAGAGCATCCCCTCGGTCACCAGCGACTCGAAGACGCCGTGGCTGGCGGTGCCCTCGCGCACCACCGCCAGGCTCTGCAGGGCCTTGTTCACGTCGATCGCGGTGCCGGGGTGCGCGTCGTCGACCTCCCACGCGGCCCGGTACGCGGCGGCGTCTGCAGCGGCCGCGTCCGCGCCGGCGGCGAGGGCCTCGTACACGTCGATGTGGCCGCGGCGCAGCGCGTCGATGGCGACCGTCGAGGTGGGCTCCCACGCGTCGACGTGCACAGGGAATGCGCCGTCGTCATCGAGCAGTCCCTGCACGGAGCGAATCACCGCGTCGGGGTCCGAGACGCGGCCGGCCAGGGCCGTGCGCAGTGTGGTGAGAACCATGCGGGCCCGGGTGGGGCACACGTGCGCGGTGTCGGTGCTCCCGCAGGCGCAGCGGCGACCGCGGACCAGCGACAGCGCCGTGCTGATCGCCACCTGGTCGTCGGCCACGCGGGTGGCCTCAGTGACCGGCATCCGGTGCACGGGGGTGGGGACGGTGTCGCGTCCTGCACCGATGGAACCGGCCAGGTGCTTGTTGTCCCCGGACCGCAGTGGGGTCGGCTTGCCCATGGTGGTGTCCTCCCGTTGTGCTGCCTCGTGGCCGCACACCCAGGTCCTAGCCACATCCGCCCGGGCTACCTGTTGCGGTCGGGGATCCCAGACATCTGGAACTCCAGGCAGAAGGACTTGAACGGGCACCAGCCGCACAGGATGGTCGGCTCCCCCGGCCAGCGTGCATCCCGATTGCAGGCCTGCACCCCGTCCCACACCTCGCTCATCTCGGCCTCGTGGACGTCCAGGTCGGCGTCGGTGACAGTGCGGGTGAACACCCGCCCGGTGAGGAACACCAGCCGGAGCTCGGCGACGGTGACCCCGATCTGGGCGCGCAGCAGCACCGCGTAGGTCAGCTGCTGGAACCAGTAGTCATCCAGGTAGTCCGCCTTGCGCGGCAGCTTGCCGGTCTTGTAGTCGACGACGAGCCGGTGCAGCCGGCCGTCGGGCAGGGTGATCGTCTGGACGCGGTCGATGAACCCGTGGAACTCCGCGTCGCCGATGCGGGCCTGCACGTGCAGCTCCTGCCCGGACACCGGGCCCTCGAACGGGATCTCGATCGTGGACTCCCCGGTGACGTCCTCGAGGGTGAAGTAGCACTCGAGCAGGTCACGGGCCTTCGCCAGGATCGCCGCGTCCCCTCGGTAGGAGCGGTCATCCGCCAGGGACGCGACCGTCTCGGGCAGGTCCCGCACCCCGGGCCACACCTCGCACAGCACGGTCCGGGCCATGTCCAGGGTGCGATCCTCAACGGGCAGCTGCCACAAGGACTCGAGAATCCTGTGGACGAGCGTGCCGGTCACGGTCGCGACGGATCCAGGCCCGCGGTAGCCGGCAACCTTCTCCAGGTAGAACCGCTTCGGGCAGGACCGGAACACGTTCGCGCTCGACGGCGACAGCCGCCGCGGCAACGTCGGCACCGTGTCCGGGGAGAACGTGCGCGCGATCGCGGCCAGTGACGCGCTCACCGGGTTCGCCAGCACCGGGTCACCTGGGAACACGAGCGGAATGTCCATAGTGGTGGACGGTGCTGGGACGACGGACAGCGGCATTCAGGCCTCCAGGCAGGGGGTGCAGTGCATAGGAATGTCGATGCGGCCGGAGTCGACCACGCGCCCGCAGGTGGCGCACCAGCGCGGCCCGCGGCCGGTCAGCACGTCCGCGTCGTCCAGCGCGCACGACACCTGCGCCAAGGCGCTGCTGGTGTCGGCGGATCGGAAGCACTGCTGGCACCACACGCGCTGCGCGGATGCGATCACAGGTCCGACGTGGTCCAAACGCATACGGCCAGTGTTCCGGTCACCACTGACGGCACCGGAAGCGTGAACAGTTCTCCCGGCTACTCGGCGTCGAGGAACTCCTCGATGCCGCCGGCGACGGCATCCTCGTCGGCGTCTGCGCTCAGGGCCTGGGCGAACTCGGGGTTCTGCGCGAGGTAGTCGCTGCCGTCAGTGAGACGGTTGGTGGAGTCGGGATTGAGGATGTGGGCGTTCATCGCGACATCAGCATCGGCCATGTCAAAGCCGTCCTCGGGCACCCCCGACATGTCCGACAGCAGCATCTCGGCGAGCAGCTCCGGGTTCGCAGCCAGGTTGTCGCTGGCCTGCTCGAGTGGGTTGGTCACGAGGACTCCTATCGGCGTCGACTACGGGGGCGGACTGTGACGTCGCGCTGCGGGCGAGCATACGGGCGATGTCGGACACGCGCGTGTGGCGAGCCTGTCGCTCAGGGAGTGAACGAGGCGAACACGTTGTGGCTCTCGTGGTAGCCGGACCCGCAGCTGTTGCAGGTGACCAGGCCCTCGGGAGTGCGGGAGTCGTGCGCGTAGGCGGTGTGCCGGGTGTGGCCGCAGTATGGGCAGCCGGGGCGTGCGACGACCGGTGAGTCGGCCAGGTCGGCGGCGACCTGCGCGAGGCTCGGTGCCGCCGCCGCGGGTGCGCCGGATGTTGGGGGAACAGGCGGGGTCGCGGCCGGCAGTCGGTCCCGGCCGTCGCCGATCGAACCAGCGAGCTTGCCGTTCGGGTTCTGGATGAACTGCGTCATGAGGGTCCTCCGTGTCAGGGTCGATGGTGGCCTAGCCGCACGCTTAGGCCGCGCGGTGCTGCGTGCGGGCCGCACCAGCTGCTGCGTAGGCGTCGTCTGCGTCGAAGAACCCCGCCCCTGTGGCGGCCGGCTGTCCGGCGCGGTCGAGAACCTCGAAGGCGTACACGTCGGCCGTCGCCCACGCCCGGTAGTCGTGGATCTCTCGACGAGCCTGTGTGAACGCCTTCTCCCACGATGCCTCCGATCGGTCCCCGAAGGTGAGGTGGACGGTGACCGGGCTGACGGCGATGTAGCCGATGGTCAGGTGCGTGGGGGCCTGATGCTCCTCGCCGACCGCGACCTGGTCATCGTCGAGCTGACGGTTGACTGGGAGGAGGCGGGCACCGCGCATGGACTGCCTCACGGCGTCGCTGATCGCGTCCCACCCGTCGAGGCGGGTGACGTCCAGGCCGGTCTCGTTGGGCAGCATGTCGTTGTGCGCGTCGGTGACGAACACGCTGACCGTGGGCGGGGTGCGCGGGTTGTTCGGTCGCACGTCGCGAACTAGTAGCACCAGGGCGCCGTCGTCGCGGGTGCGGGCCTGCAGCGGGGCGTTCCAGCCGTCACGGCACCGCTCGCGCACAGCGGAGGCTTGAGCCGTGGTCATCGGCACCAGGTCGTCCCCCACGAGCACTGTCGCTGGCAAGCCGGCGAGGGCCGCCAGCACTGCGTGCAGCGACACCCCGGTGGTGTTGTCGGCGTCCAGGGCGTCCGCGGCTTGCCGCAGCAGGTCGGGCAGTGCGGTGGGGGCCGTGGCAGGCTTGACTGCCCACTGGCCGGTGCTGGTGCGCGGGTGCTTCGCCGGGTCGAACGTCGTCGTCATGCCCGGGGCCTAGCCGCATCAGCGCAGCCACGTGGGTTCACGGCTGCGCAACAGTCTGCCACCACGCACGCACAACCGGGGTCGCGGCGGCGGATCAGCACCTCTCGCCGGTCATGCGGTAGCCATGGCAGCAGTCCAGGCAGCGCCCGCACTGGGTGCAGTGCTGGTCCTCGTCGCGGCTGCTGGTGGTCCCGCAGTGCTCGCAGGAGACAGTCAGGCCCTCGGCCTTGTCGGCGCACTGCCCGCACAGCCCGTTCCAGCCCTCGCCGTTGCCGAGCTCCTGCCCGCACTGGTCGCACGTCTCGTCCTTCGCACAGTCGGTGCACACGTGGTGGGAGCCGTCAGGCCAGTCGATGACGTCGTCGGCGGGGTTGTCGCAGAAGTCGCAGCCGCCGTCGTCCTCGGGCGAGCCTTGCGGGTTGGCACAGCCGTCGGCGAGGCAGTACATCGGCCCGCCGTTGCACGTGCACGACGACGTCGTGTGCTCGCACAGTCGGCACAGCCACGCCAGGTGCGGCGCGGCCGGTGGGCAGGTGCACACGTTCGAGAACTCGTGATCGTGGAACGGGCACCCGGCGTGGGCGTCCAGTACTGCCTGGTCGACGTTTCCGGTGCCACGGCAGGACCCGCACGGTTCGGGACCGTCGACGCTGGTCGTGAACCCGCCGGCCCCGCGACAGTCCGGGCAAGGGATCACCTGGGGTTCGGGGCGGTCGTCACCGGGTTCTGGCAGGACGTACTCCACCGGACCCATCAGCGAGGCGTGCAGGGCGGCCAGCGACGGCACGGTCCGCGTATCCAGGACCGGCTGGGTGACGGCGGGCGCTGAGGTAGGCAGGGTGTCGCGGCCCGAGCCGATCGAGCCCGCGAACTGGCTCGAGCCGGGCTTGCGGATCGGGGTCGGTGCGGTCACGGGGAACTCCCTTGGTTCAGGTCACATGACAGTGACCACCCTTGACCTACCCGCACACGAGAGGTCAGGCGAACGCGGGCTCGGCGCGCAGCTCGTCGATCGGGTCAACCTGGGTGCGGGCCTGGTACCGGTCGATGATCTCGCGGGCGACCTTCCCGGTCGTGTTGATGGCCCGCTGGGCCTCCTTCAGCCGCGACTTCTGGTCACCCCCGGTCACCGACATCCAGCCCGTCACGTAGGGCAGGGAGTAGTCGGAGGTGTCCATGTCGGCCAGGGCCTTGAACGTCAGGTACGCCGCGGACTCGGCCTGAGTCTCGATGACGCCCTTGTGCTCGGAGCGGCCGTCACCGCCGGGGCCGTGCAGCTTGGCGTGCGCGAGCTCATGCAGCAGCGTCTTGTCGCGCGCAAAGTCGGACGGCAGGTCCGCGGCGACGACGATCCGGTGATCGGAGTAGGACGTGTAGCCGTTGGCGCCACCGCGAAGTGTCGGGTCCTCAGCACGGTTGACGAAGGTGACGGTGAACCCAGCCTCCTGCGCGAGCTCAATCGCGGTCTCCCGAAGGCCCGGCAGGGACTCCCCCTCGAGCAGGACCGGGCGCGGCAGGTGCGGCACCGGGTCACCGTCGGTGCCGTACTCGGCGAACGTGTAGACGACGGTGAAGCCCTTGACGACCTCGGCGGTCTCGGCCTTGGCGCCGGCAGGGGCGTCCTCGCCCTTGCCCAGGGTGATGCGCCGGCCGGAGGCGTCCTTGTAGAAGCGGACGCGGGCGGTGGCAGGGGCACGGATCGGGTAGCCCTTGGCTCCCTTGACGACGGACCGGCCGTGCTCCTTCCTGGTGTTGAACGACATGAAAGCGCCGGGGTCTGTGGGGATCGTGGGGTCCGTTCGGATCCGGCGCATGTGCTCGAGCAGCAGCAGCATCGTGTTGGACATGGAGTAGTTGGGGGTGGCGGCTGCGAAGTCGAGGGCGGCCTTGAAGCCTTCCTCGCTGGAGAACTGCTCGATGGCGGCAAGCAGCGCCGTTTCGGCGGCGGCGAGCTTGTCATCGGTGGACAGCCCCTTGAGGTTGGCCAGGGCGTCCGCCGGCGACGTGCTGGACGCGGCAGTGTCGGCAGTGTCGGCAGTGTCGACAGCGGGCAGGGCGCCGGGGACGTTGTCGCGGCCCTCGCCGACGGACCCAACCATCTTGCCGGTCGCCTTGTTCTGGATGAACTGCGTCGCGCTACGCGTCGGCCGGGTGCTGGCGGCTGGGCGCTTGGGCGGGGTGCTGGCCATGTGGGTCTCCTCGGGTTCGGTGCCCTGTTAGGGGCACACCCAGGACCTATCCGCATTCCGGTCCAGCCCGGACCTATGGAAACTTAGGCTTTCGCCGAACGAAAGCCTAAGTTTCCATAGGCGCGGCGGGTTCGTTCGACAGCGGGTCCCTGTCGACGCGACGTCGATCCAGGCGCCACAGGTGCTGACTGCCCGTCGGGCTGCGCACGCTACGGCGAGGGTCGTACCAGGCGGCGCCCGACTACGTCGATCACGCCAGTGGGGAACACCTCGTAGTAGTAGTCCAGGCACAGCTGCTCGGCGGCGAGCCCGTCGGGAAGGTTGTGGACCGGCATCCGTGTGCCGTCGGCCAACTGCGCGAGGGTGTAGAGGTCGCCGTCCGTGTCGGCCAGCCACACGAACGTCAGCGCCGGCTCGCGCCGCGACAGCTCCTCGCACAGGAACCGCGTCCAGGCCTGCTCGAACTCCTCCGCGGCGGCCGTGAACCGCGCTGAGGTGGCGCGCAGATGCTGCAGGGCTGCAGTCAACGGAACGGGGGCATCCGTGGGCGGCGCAGGGGTCAGGTTCGGCACCGCTGCAGGGCCGGGGACGTTGTCGCGTCCCTCACCGATGGACCCGGCGAGGTGCTTGTTGTCCGCGGATCGCAGCGGGATCTGCTTGCGCATCGGTGCCCTCTCGTGTTGAGGGTGGCCTAGCCACACCGGGGCCGTCGGACCGGCCCTGGGTCACGAACCGTGCACTCCTGCAGGGTGACCGCACCGGTCGCCAGGACGCACGACGCGCACACGATGCCGCCG